>PAWX01000036.1 GCA_002714245.1 Gammaproteobacteria bacterium
GTGCCATCAACAGCAACCATAATTCCGGCATAGAGGAATCCCCGATACCTCAGTCCATCAGCGGCCAGACCATGGATCGTTGGCTGGATGACCTCTGACATGATGCGGTCATGGCATATTTGGTCAACGACTGGTGCCGGTGAGTAGGCTCCCATGCCACCTGTATTTGGGCCCATATCGCTGTCATAGGCAGCTTTATGGTCTTGTGACGATGCAAGAGGGAGAACATCTGTGCCATCGACTATTACAATGAAGCTTGCCTCTTCACCGGTTAAGAACTCTTCGATGACGACACGACTTCCTGCCTCACCGAATTGATTACCTTGCAACATATCTTGGACGGCAGATTTCGCCTCATCAACTGTTTTCGCAAGGATGACGCCTTTACCTGCAGCTAAGCCATCGGCTTTTATAACAATTGGAGCGCCAACTTCGTCCAAGTAGGTCATTGCTTGGTTAACATCGGTAAAGATGCCATAGGCTGCTGTTGGAATATTGTGGCGTTTTAGGAATTCCTTGGTAAACGCCTTAGAACCCTCGAGCTGTGCACAATCAGCGCGTGGCCCAAAACAGCGAAGGCCTTTTTCCTCGAAACGATCCACAACACCATCAACGAGTGGAGCTTCCGGACCTATGACGGTGTAGTCAATTGCGTGACTCTCTGCGAATGCAATTAAGCTATCCAAATCAGAAATGGAGAGGTCAATGTTGGTCACATTCTCCTCTAGGGCTGTACCAGCATTTCCCGGTACGACAAATACTTCAGTAACCCGAGGTGATTGTGAGAGTTTCCAAGCAAGAGCGTGTTCGCGGCCACCGCCCCCAATTATAAGAATCTTCATTATAAATTCCTAATGTCGGAAGTGACGCATTTCGGTGAAGACCATTGCGATACCATGTTCGTTGGCTGCTCCGATCACCTCAGCATCACGAATTGAGCCGCCGGGCTGAATGACTGCTGCTATTCCGGAATCTGCCGCCGCATCAATGCCATCCCTAAAAGGGAAAAAAGCGTCAGAGGCCATCACACTGCCTGAGACTTTAAAATTGGCATCTTGTGCTTTGATCGCTGCAATTCTTGCTGAATACACGCGACTCATCTGACCTGCTCCTACACCAATTGTTTGGCTGTTCTTGGCATAGATGATCGCATTTGATTTCACGAACTTCGCGACCTTCCACGCAAACAATAGGTCTGCCATCTGCCCCGTGGTTGGTTTGATTTCTGTGACACAGGCGAGTTCGGATTCTACTCTTGATCCTGTATCGGTATCTTGGGTCAGAAGTCCGCCTTGAACTCGTCGATAATCAGCCTGTACCCAAGTCTGATCGAGCGAACTAACGGTGAGTAGGCGAATAGACGGTTTTTTCTCAACGATTTCAACAACACCCTGTTTAACACCCGGGACGATAATTGCTTCAACGAATTGGCATTCTAAAATTCGGCCTGTTGTTTTAGCGTCCAGTGGGCGGTTGAAGGCAATAACTCCGCCAAATGCGCTGGTGGGGTCTGTCTCAAATGCTTTTTCATAAGCATCAAGGATCGAGCATTCGACCGCAACGCCACATGGGTTTGCATGCTTCACGATGACGCACGCAGGAGCATCAAACTGGCGAACGCATTCAAGTGCAGCATCCATGTCAGCAATATTATTGAATGACAATGCTTTACCGGTTAGTTGCAATGAAGAGCCCACACAAGATCCTTGGACACCTGGATCACGATAAAAGGCAGCTGTTTGATGCGGATTTTCACCATATCGCAATACTGAGTTACGTTCGAAGTGTACAAATAGTTTTTCCGGATATTGAGCGGCATCAGCGTCGCGTCCCAGATAATTGGCGATTGCGCCATCATACTCAGCAGTATGTTGGAAGGCAGCTTTGGCGAGTTGCTTCCGCGTCCCAAGAGAGAGTCCGCCAGTTTTGAGCTCAGAGATCACCGTTTCATATTGGAGCGGTGACGTCACGATGCCGACAAATTGATGATTCTTTGCTGCAGAACGGACCATTGCTGGGCCGCCGATATCAATATTTTCGATAGCGTCTTCATAAGTTTTACTGGGATTCACAATCGTTTCACGGAAGGGATAGAGGTTCACACAGACCAGATCGATGCCTTCGATTCCATATTTGGCCATGACCCCCTGATCTTGGTCGCGACGGCCGAGTATTCCACCGTGGATTTTTGGATGTAAAGTTTTTACTCGACCATCCATAATTTCAGGGAATTCAGTCACAGATGATACTTCAATTGCAGGTAAGCCAGCGCCGTGTAGCTCACGGAAGGTGCCACCAGTGGATACCAACTGTACGCCAAGATCGTGGAGACCCCGAGCAAAGCCCAATAAGTTTGTTTTATCCGAAACACTGAGAAGTGCTCGACGCACCTGAATCGAATCGGCGGCTGGCATTCTTTTACAACCTCCCTGAGAGAAAAAAGGCTACAAGCATACCAGTGTCTTGAGCAGTCTAGGAAAGTAAACCGAACAGTTTCATGCGGGTACGTAAAGTTCCCCGACTGATGCCAAGCATCTCGGCTGCTTTCGATTGATTGTTGTTACTTTGATAAAGTGTAGCTTCGAGCAGGGCGTGCTCAACCTGGCTTATGACGAGGTCGTATAGATCCTGTGGAATCTCACCATCGAGCTGTTCTACATACTGGTCAATATGCTTTCTAACCAGTTCTTTCAGTCCCATCGCGGAGTCCTCCTCCGTCTATTAGTTCCTTGAATCGTTGATATTGCTCATCTGGGTCAACGATAGGGTATAAATGTGACCACGCTTCGCGGCCATTTGCAAATCGTTTTAAGAACCATTGCATGTGTTTACGTGCCATTTTGACGCCTGTTTTTTCGCCATAGAACAATTGAATCTCTCGGATGAGTTTAGCCATGGTCGCGATTTGAACGTCGATGGACGGTCGAGATAACGATCGACCCTCGAGTTGAGCGGCGATGATCCCTGGAAGCCACGGGTCGCCTTGAGTTCCGCGGCCGATCATGACCGCATCTGCTCCAGTAGCGGATAAAACTTCGTGAGCCTTTTGGATCGATGTGATGTCGCCATTAGCGATTAATGGAATTTGGACCGCTTCACGCGTACGTTGGATAGTGTCGTATTCGGCATCGCCTTTGTACATATCACAACGCGTTCTTCCATGCATTGTAACGGCTTGAAGGCCTAGGTCTTCGGCCATTTTTGCGATCATTGGACCGTTTTTCGATAGATGATCCCATCCGGTTCTCATTTTAACGGTGACGGGAATCTGGACGGCACTCACTACTTGGCGGAAGATCTCGGCGCAGAGTAATTCGTCACGCATCAGAGCAGATCCAGCCGCCTTTTTAAGAACTTTCTTTGCAGGGCAGCCGAGATTGATATCAATGATATCCGCACCCCGTTCCTCGTTTGCACGAGCAGCTTTCGCCATCATCTTAGGATCATAGCCTGCTATCTGAATGCTAATCGGGCCTGGCTCATCTCGAATATCGAGTCTCCGATCGCTCTTTTTTGTACCCCAGAGGCTCGTGTCGGAGTGAATCATTTCAGAAATTGCCATGCCTGCCCCGAGTGCTCGGCACAAAACTCGAATAGGGCGATCGGTCACACCAGCCATAGGAGCTAACCAAATAGGATTATTAAATTGATGTGAACCGATACGCAAAGCGATTAACCCACTTTGGTTCCCGAAAGCCGAGTCCAGCCTTCTTTTGATACGTCGGTGTCAAAGGTGATTGCACGATAAGCGGCTCTTACTTGGTCGGTTTGTTCATCTAAAAGACCGGCTAAGACAATTTTCCCACCCGGCACTGTGAGCCCATTTAGCGTATCCGCAAGCTCAATTAATGGATTCGCAAGGATATTGGCAATAACAACGTCATATCTGCGACTTGGTATCTGGTTGGGTAACACTGTTTCGACTACCAAGTCATTCAGTTCCGCATTCTGCTTTGTGGCAGTGAGGGCTTGAGGGTCAATGTCAAGCCCAGTCACTTGGTCTGCCCCGAAGCAGCCGGCTGCGATTCCCAAAATTCCTGATCCGCAGCCAAAGTCCATAATAGTTTGACCTAAGGGAGGATTTGCACTTAGCCATTCAAGACACAATTGGGTCGTTGGATGCATACCTGTTCCAAATGCGAGCCCTGGATCCAGATTCAGTAATGTAAGGTCCTCAGGGATTGGATCATCAATCCATGACGGNTTGATCCAGAAACCGCCGATTTTGATTGGTTTAAATGAGTCAAGGGATGCCTTTAACCAATCTTGATCTGGAAGCGGTGTAAGTTCGTTGGGTAGCTCGATCTGAATGTTTGCGCGTTGAAAGTATATCGCAATATCTCCAAGGATTTCAGAGTGGGGTCTTTCATCATAGAACAGCGCTTTGAGCTGGGTCTGCGGCCACACCGGATGGCTCCCAACTGGCGGTTCGAGAATAGGTGTGTTGCCATTATCGACCAGTGTCACTGCTTGAGCGTTTGCCAGAAACAAGAGTTCTTCAAGGAGCTCTACTTCGTTGCCAGCGGCTATAACCGTGAGCTGCCGAAATTCGGTCACGATAGACCTAATTTCTTCTCAAGGTAGTGAATGCTCACTGGACCGCTAAGAAATTTTTCATCCGTCACAATATCTTGCTGCAGCGGGATGTTTGTCTGAATACCATCTATCAACGATTCTGACAGAGCGATTTCCATCCGTTTCAACGCCTCTTCACGGGTCGCACCATGAGTGATGAACTTAGCGATCATCGAGTCGTAGTATGGTGGAACGGGGTAGCCCGAATAGATATGCGAGTCCACGCGAACGCCCGGCCCACCCGGTGGATGATACCTTGAAATTAATCCAGGACTTGGCAGGAAAGTATCTGGATTCTCTGCATTAATACGGCACTCAATCGCGTGGCCGTTGAGTTTGATTTCGTCTTGCGTGACTGACAAAAGGTTACCGGCAGCAACTGAAATTTGTTCGTGAATAATGTCGATTCCCGTTACCATTTCGCTCACAGGATGCTCAACCTGCACGCGCGTATTCATTTCGATAAAGTAGAAACGGCCGTCTTCATACAAGAACTCAAAAGTACCGGCACCGACGTAACCCATATTTTTACAGGCTGTAACACAAGACTCTAGAACTTGTGCGCGTGCCTTTGGATCGACTCTAGGAGCAGGTGCCTCCTCCAATACCTTTTGATGACGGCGTTGTAGTGAGCAGTCGCGATCAAAGAGATGGATTGCATTACCATGCTTATCTGCTAGGACTTGGACTTCAACATGGCGTGGCTTTTCAAGAAACTTTTCAAGATAAACGGTCGCGTCACCGAACGCCGCCCTAGCCTCGGACTTGGTGATTTGAATTGAGCTCAGAAAGTTGGACTCAGTGTGAACGACTCGCATACCGCGACCACCGCCGCCCGCTGCTGCTTTCACAATGATAGGGAAACCNATGTCCCTTGCGATTTTTAGGTTTTTCGCATCGTNATCNCCTAAGGGGCCATTTGAGCCAGGGACTGTCGGTACATTTNCTGCTNGCATCGCTTCAATTGCAGCAACCTTNTTCCCCATTAACCGAATAGTCGCTGAGGATGGGCCAATNAANGTGAAGCCTGACTGTTCAATACGTTCGGCAAAATCTGCATTCTCGGCCAAAAACCCATAACCNGGATGNATTGCCTGNGCATCAGTTACNTCAGCNGCTGCNATAATTGCTGGCACNTTAAGATAGCTTTGACTGGANGGGTTNGGNCCGATACATACGGCTTCGTCGGCNAGCTTAACGTGTTTCAGGTTACGGTCACACACAGAATGTACAGCAACAGATTGAATACCAAGTTGACGGCATGCTCGCAGTATTCGAAGCGCAATTTCACCACGATTGGCTATGACGATTTTTTCAAACATTGGATTATCCGATCACTACCAGTGGCTGATCGAATTCAACGGGATCACCATCTTCGACAAGAATTGCAAGCACCTTACCAGATGCATCCGCCTCAATTTGATTCATCATTTTCATCGCTTCGACGATGCAAATGGTGTCACCGTGTTTTACTTCGCTTCCGACTTCGATGAAGGCAGCTGTATCTGGAGAAGGAGAGCGGTAAAAGGTGCCTACCATAGGTGACGTTACATGGTGTCCTATTGGAGCTGCTTCCTCCGCAGTCATCGATACAACGGGTTGTGGTGGGGCACTTGTCGATGACCAGTTATTCTGTGGGCTTTGTACGACCACTTGATTAGTGCTACCACGTGTGATGCGCACACTTTCTTCGCCCTCTGAGATTTCAATTTCAGCTACATCTGTGTCGTGGAGCAATTCGATCAGCTTTTTAATCTTACGAATATCCATAATTCTAGCCTAGCCTTTTAAGTGTTGATTTAATGTCTCCAAGGCGAACGCGTAGCCCTGAATTCCACAACCAGCGATAACTGCCAGCGCGATATCCGAAACGTAGGAGTGACGTCGAAATGCTTCGCGAGCGTGGACATTTGAGACGTGGACCTCGACCAGAGGTGTATTTATAGCGATCAGGGCATCGCGGATCGCAATACTGGTATGCGTCCATGCCGCGGGATTGATGACGATTCCCTGAACTGGAGTATCAATTAGTCGGTGAATGCGCTCGATCATTTCACCTTCATGGTTAGTTTGAAAGAAGCTAAGTTGCATCCCTTGGGGAACATTCGATCCTAGTATCGTTTCAACATCGTCCAAGCTCGTCGAGCCATAGATATCTGGCTCACGACGTCCGAGCAAATTCAGATTGGGACCGTTCAGTATGAGCACCTTGGGCATAAAATCACCACAACTTCATTGAAAGTGGCGCTATTTTGCGTGATTTAACGCGAAAATGACAGTTCTGTTTGTTGCGGCGGATAGCAGAATCCAATGTCTGCACACCCTTGGAAGGTAAGTACCATTAGATCTGGAGCATCAGTCACCATCATGTGCAACTTATTTCTGTGGACTGGTGTTGGACCAAAAAGTGGATCGTCATATATTTCTGTTACTGACCGCGAGGTCTTAAGTATAGTTCCTGCATCGTTCTGAATGATTGTTCGCTCATCGTAGAGATAGGTGCCATCAGCGATACTGATTTCGATGACATTGGCCTTAGGATGTGACACCGTAAATGCTTGTTCCACAGGTAACAAATCGGCTCCACCGAAACTCGAACCGAAAGGACCTTGGGCTTTCACAGTTGATGCACAGAAAACGCTGATCATTAAAAGGACACCTACTATAACGCGTTGCACTAGAATCCTCCGGACGTCATATTGCACTATTGTACTCGCTGTCACGATTCAAGAGAACCGAATTAAGCATGTTTGAATTATTTAAAACCCGACTTATGAACCTTGGCAATCAGTCGGCATGGCTGGCTGCTAGTATCGGTGCGTTATTATTGTATTTGTTGGGTGCAGTACTTCTGGGAATTCACTGGAGCCAACCCTCAGAGCAAAGCCCCACAGATGATATTCTCGCTACCACGGCACCGCCCAATCAGAGACCCGTGATCGGGAACGCGACCGTTGGTGCACTTATTTTTATCACCGAAACGCTGCTTGAAAAACCTGGTGGATACTTAGCGAATGACGTTACCCCACCTGGGTTATGGCTTGACAATATGCCCAACTGGGAATTTGGTGTTTTAGTACAAGCCAGAGACTTGGCTCGTGCCCTACGTAAGGACCTGTCGAGAAGTCAATCACAATCGACAGAGGATGCTGACTTGGTAATTGCTGAGCCGGCTTTAAATTATGATAGTCAGAAGTGGTTCCCTTCAGCAGAGTCGAGTTACAAGAAAGCGTTGAAGTCACTTCAGTCATATCAGATTCGATTAGCAACATCTGGGGAGAATGCTCAGGTATATGCTCGTGCCGACAATTTGCGTAATTACCTAGCTGATGTCGAGACACGTCTTGGTTCACTTAGTCAGAGGCTTTCAGCAAGCGTGGGTCAGGCACGTTTTAATACAGACCTCGCCGGCGACCCGGCGGCCAGTCAATCGACTCCGGACGTATCGGAACGTGTGATTAAAACCCCCTGGATGGAGATTGATGATGTTTTCTTCGAGGCTCGTGGTTCCGCATGGGCATTACTTCATATTCTTCTTGCGGTAGAGAGGGATTTTGGCGCTGTATTGGATAACAAGAATGCACGGGTGTCTTTAAAACAAGTTGTCCGGGAACTCGAGGCTACGCAACAGACTGTTTGGTCACCGACGATTCTCAACGGATCCGGATTTGGTATTTTTGCCAACCATTCACTAGTGATGGCAAGTTATATCGCACGAGCACACGCAGCCATCTCTGATCTGCGCGCTTTGCTTACACAAGGCTGATTACTTTTTTGCGGCCTCTACAGATGCAATTACAGCATCGCGTGCGGCGTCTGCCCCCCTCCAGCCGTCAACCTTGACCCACTTACCAGCCTCAAGATCCTTGTAGTTTTCGAAGAAGTGCGCAATTTGGTCGAGTAATAAAGAGCCTAGATCTTGAGGTTCTCTAACCTCTGTGTATAACGCGGTTAGTTTATCATGTGGCACTGCAAGGACTTTTGAATCACGGCCTCCCTCATCACTCATATCAAGAATACCAATAGGACGAGAGCGGATCACTGAGCCTGGTTGTATTGGGTACGGCGTGACAACTAGTACATCTAAAGGATCGCCGTCATCAGACAGTGTATTTGGAATATACCCGTAATTTGTGGGATAGAACATTGGGGTGGCCATGAAGCGATCCACAAAAACCGCATTGTAGTCTTTTTCGATCTCATATTTGACAGGGGTAGAATTGGAAGGAATTTCGATGGCGACAAAAATGTCGTTCGGGATGTCCTTTCCCGCGGGTATATCATTGAAGCTCATAGGATCCCCAGATAGTTAATGATTAAGTTGATGCACTGACGGGCGCAAGTGTCCGGTGGTTTGCGAAGTATTTCAAGCGATACGAGCTCAAATTGCTTACCTAGCAGGGTATGACGCCCAAAATTGCCGTTTTTACTGTGCGATGCCACTATGCATTATCGACCACTAGTGAGGGCACAAGGCTTGAAGATCCACATCCTCGGTATTTGTGGCACCTTTATGGGTGGACTGGCACAAATTTGTAATCAACAGGGTTGGCAGGTTACCGGATCGGATCAGCACGTGTATCCACCTATGTCTGATCAATTGCGAGAAGCTGGGATCATTCTGCATGAGGGATATGACCCCGCTATACTATCGAGCAATCTTGATTTGGTAGTGATTGGGAATGCAATGTCCCGCGGAAATCCCCTAGTTGAGGCGATCCTTGACGGTAAGATTCCTTTCATTTCTGGCCCCGAATTACTTGGGCGTTTGACCTCAGAGATGACAGTACTTGCCGTATCTGGCACTCACGGTAAGACTACCACTACCAGTATGCTTGCTTGGATTTTAGAGCATGAAGGATTGAATCCTGGTTTCTTGGTGGGAGGCGTGCCAGAGAACTTTGGTATTTCGGCCCGCAGAGGGGCGGGAGCGATTTTTGTAGTTGAAGCAGATGAGTACGATACAGCTTTTTTTGATAAACGCTCAAAGTTTATCCATTACCACGCTGATGTTTTTGGTATCAACAATCTTGAATTTGATCACGCAGATATTTTTACGGATCTTGCTGATATTGAAACACAGTTTCATAATGCGATTCGTCGTATACCGCGCTCTGGTTTTATCATCAGTAGGACAGGTATCGATTCGATAAAGCGTGTCTTACACAAAGGCTGTTGGTCGAATCAGATTTCAATCGGCGAAGGTACAGCGATTGATTTCACAAGTAATGGCGACCAATTGTCAGCCAGCGGATTGGATATGAAGATTGAGTGGCCAATGCGGGGTTTCCACAACGCGCAAAATGCAGAATTGGCTGTCGCGATGGCTCACGTCGTTGATGTGCCTATGGATCGAGCATTTTCTGCTCTCAGCGAATTTCGGGGAGTGGCGCGGCGTCTGAATTTATTATTTGAGAATGGGTCGCTGAAAGTATGGGACGATTTCGCACATCATCCGACTGCGATAGCAAATACCCTCGACGCCTTGACTCAAGAAGAGGCCCCACTCGTTGCTGTGATTGAGCTAAGATCAAATACTATGAAGACTGGCTTTCATGGCGAGGCCCTTGTGGCATCAGCTGCCTGTGCTGATTTTGTTTATTGGGTGTTGCCCGAAACCACAACTTGGGACACGAGTTCGTTGTTGCGGCCCGATGGAACATCGGTCGTGATTCGAGATGTATTGGTGCTCGAACCACAACTAGTTCAGCAGGCGTCTGGTCAAATTATTTTTATGTCGAATGGCGGATTTTCTGGGATTCAAAGCCGTCTGGTAGCGCGGTTGACTGAGTGTTGAAAAAATTAGAAATAACCGCAATGTCTATTTTATGAGTATCCAATCGCTTCAATTTGAGGTTACCGTGACTAAACCGCTGTTTCCCCTTCCCCTAGTACTGTTTCCAGGAGGCCGACTTCCACTCCAAATTTTTGAGGCGCGTTATTTGGACATGGTTGGTCAATGTATGCGAGACGGTGAGCATTTTGTCGTAACGATGGCGCGGTCTGAGGGATTCGCAGATCTTGGATGCGAGGTGTCGATTCGTGACTTCGATCGTTTGGATAATGGACTCCTTGGGATTCTGGCTGTTGGAGAGCGAAAGCAGCAGCTATTTAACCCAAGGCAGCGTGAAGATGGATTATGGCTTGCTGATACCATGGATTTGCCTCTAGAGGCATCTGACGAGGTTTTGGTGCAGCACACGGGTCTAGTTGAACTTCTAAAAAGTTTGCAGATGCATCCAACGGTTCGTGGCCTGTATAACGAAATTGATTATACAGATGCTAGCGAGGTAGGTGCTCGTTTAACCGAGTTGTTACCTTTTGATAACGAAATAAAGCAGTCATTTTTTGAAATGCAGGACGCAAGTAAACGACTCTATGAGCTCGAGTCCGAAGTCGCAAAACTTCAAATTCAGGGGCGAGACGCCTGATTTCTTAATTGAAGCCGCTGTATAATAGGGGGATTACAGTGGGGTCATTATGGATTATCGACACATAGCTGATCGAGCATCAGCAGCTAGAGCGGCCATTGCAACCGCTTCAACGAGCAAAAAAAATGCTGCACTTTTGGCTATTCGCGATACCGTGATTACAAATCAAGCAAGGATTCTCGCTGCCAACTCCCGAGATCTGGACGCCGGCAGAAATAACGGGCTAGACGAGGCACTCCTTGACCGTTTGCAATTGGATGACGGACGTATCGACGCGATGGTTCGCGGTGTTGAACAAATTGTTGCTCTTCCAGATCCTGTCGGAGAAATTTCCCAGGTCATAAAGAAACCTTCTGGCATTGAGGTTGGTCTTATGCGACAACCGCTCGGTATCATTGGGATTATTTACGAATCTCGACCAAATGTGACAATAGATGCTGCCGCCTTATGCCTGAAGTCGGGGAACGCGAGCGTACTCAGAGGTGGTAGCGAGGCGTTTCATTCTAATCAGGCTATTGCCGCGTGTATTGAGGCAGGGTTACGAGCAGTAGGCTTACCCGATACATGTGTTCAGATTGCGCCAACAGCAGATAGAGATTTTGTTGGAGCGATGATTGGTGGCGAGGACCCGATGTGTGATGTGATTATTCCGCGCGGTGGTAGAGGGCTGATAGAGCGTGTCGCTAAAGATGCGCGTGTTCCAGTAATTAAACACCTAGATGGTAATTGTCATGTTTATATTGATGCGGAGAGTGATACAGCTACTTCCCTGCGTATTTTGGAGAATTCGAAGACGCATCGATATGGGGTGTGTAACGCAGCTGAATCGTTTCTGATTCATCAAGCTGTAGCGGATGCATTACTACCAGAGTTAAATACACTTTTGGAGCAGCATGCGGTGGAGATTCGCGGCTGTGAGACTGTTTGCTCAGTGATTTCTTCGGCAATAGAAGCTCGTGAAGAGGACTGGTATGAAGAGTATCTAGCACCAATTGTGGCGATCAAAGTAGTGCAGTCTGTCGAAGAGGCGATAACACATATCAATATCTATGGTTCCCATCACACGGATGCGATAGTTTCAAATAGTTATAAAACGATTCGACAATTCATGCGGGCGGTAGACTCATCTTCTGTGATAGCTAACGCTTCGACGAGATTTGCCGATGGATTTGAATATGGGCTCGGTGCTGAGATTGGTATCTCGACAGATCGAATTCATGTTCGAGGACCTGTCGGGCTTGAGGGATTGACTAACCAAAAGTGGATTGTGTTCGGAGAAGGCCAGGTGCGCAGCTAGTGCAGGTTTTATTCGGAGGGACCTTCGATCCTGTGCACGATGGTCATATTGCTATGGTAGATCACCTTCGGGTTACATTTCCGAGTGCTACTATCCACGTTATCCCCAATAATCGGCCGCCTCATCGTAACAGTGAAGTATCGGCGCATCATAGGTTGGAAATGTTGCAACTTGCTATGAGTCATCTTCAGGATATCAGGATTAATCGAATTGAATTTGAACGACCGGGCCCTAGCTACACGATCGATACTTTGAATGGTTTACGAGAGTTGTTTGGGAATGATGAATCTTTTGTGCTCGTGCTTGGCGCCGATGCTATTCGTAAAATGGATTTTTGGTATAGACCAAGGGCAGTTCCATTGCTTTGTAATATCTGCATATTGAATCGTGCTGGCGAGCGAGTTGACATACCCTCTGTACTAGCAGAAATGAATGAAATTTCTGATGGCGGTCTTTTGGACAATCTACCTAGTGGTTACTTGATAAGGCTCCAGACGCCAGATCTTTTTGTTTCATCGACTTTGGTACGTAGCCTGATAACGAAAGGCGCTAAACAACTTCCTGTTCCCCCAAAAGTTGCTGATTATCTAGTTAAATATAACCTGTATCAGAATACTGAATGATTGAAAACATTGAACTCAGCCACCTGATTGTGGACGCTTTAGAGGACCTCAAGGCAATTGAAATTCGAATTATCGATGTGCGAGGTCAAACATCCGTAACCGAATGGTTGGTAATTGCCAGCGGTACATCGAGTCGGCACGTCAAATCATTGGCTAGTCATGTTGTTCAGGAGATGAAAAAAAAATNTGGTGTAGTCGCATTAGGNAGTGAGGGTGCNGANGTNGCGGAGTGGGTTTTGGTTGATTTTGATTCTGTCGTGCTTCATGTGATGCAACCNCCTATTCGAGAGTTTTACGATCTCGAGCGATTATGGGAGCGTCGTATNCGAGGGTTCGAAGACNATGGCGAGGTCTAATGGCTGATGTGAGGCTTATTNCCATCGGNCAGAAAATGCCAGATTGGGTACANACTGCATGTACCGAATANCTNNCTCGATTTCGTCGNCAGTTNNAGCTNATCCTCGAAGAAATCCCAGCNTCTAAAAAAGCGNGAACTGAAGCCAAAGAAGAGCATCGAAAANGAACGTTAGANCGATTAAAACCGAGCGACTTCTTGGTNCTTCTTGACGAGAGGGGCCANTCATATTCTACAGTTGAGCTAGCAGAACAACTNACGCGATGGGAACTAACTAGTCGCCCNTTGGTCTTTGCTTTNGGTGGTGCTGATGGCTGGTGTGANGNAATGTGCGAGCGTGCNGATANTCAGTGGAGCCTCTCNAGACTNGTTTTCCCGCATCCACTAGCTCGAATTATTGTGNTCGAGCAANTGTACCGAGCTGATAGCGTCCGCCAAGGACANCCGTATCATAGGAGTTGAAGTTGGAGCTTTCGACTGGAGTTCGTGAAAAGAATCTGATTCATGGAAGAGTGCTGGTNGCTNCATTNTTCGGTGCTTTTCTTCTATTGCTCCTGCTGAGTCGTCTAATTTGGCTTCAGCTGGTNGAAACAGAGCGATTTCAGACTGCATCTGAGGCTAATCGTTTACAAACNTTGCCTATAGGNCCCGCTCGAGGTCTGATNACTGATCGGAATGGTTTAGTGTTGGCAGAGAATCGACCTAATTTACAATTATTAGTTGTTCCTGAGGAATTCGATGACCTCGATGTAGCTATTGCTGAAGTGCGCGCGCGTATTNATTTTTCAGATGGCGATGNGGAGCGATTCGCAAAAAATTTTAAATCTCGGCGGAGACCACGTGATCCTGTGGTGGTTAAGGATGANTTGTCGGAATCGGATGCNGCTCGGATAGCCGTTGACTTATTTCGTTTCCCAGGNCTNAAAATTAAGGCGAGACCGACNCGGCANTACCCCTATGGAGGCCTAACAGCTCANAGCCTTGGTTATGTGGGTCGTNTGTCTTTGAATGANCTCAAAAATATTGATGAGAGANNGTATGCAGGCACAGANAGGATCGGAAAGTTAGGCGTAGAGAAAGCNTATGAAGATGTGTTGCTTGGGCAGGTTGGTGTCGAACGNGTNGAGACGAGCGCTAGGGGCCAAATTATGCGCTCTGTTGAACGAGAGGATCCCNAACCCGGNTCTAATATTCCGTTACATCTGGACATTGGTTTAACTGCAAAATTGTATGAGGTTCTCGGGAATAGGCGGGGNGCAATTGTTGCGATTGATCCNCTAAATGGNGGTATTTTGGGGCTNGCGAGCACCCCAACNTATGACGCAAANTCATTTATNGGNGNGATTGGTCAGGCTGAATACAANNCACTTCAATCGAATCGTGATACTCCCTTNTTTAACNGAGCATTGCGTGGNCAATATCCCCCAGGATCAACGATAAAACCAATGCTTGGNTTNGTTGGACTGCACTACGGTGCNGTGAATTGGAAAACAGAATATTTTTCTCGAGGNTTTTTTCAGTTNCCNGGAAATGANCACAAATATCGGGATTGGAAAGAGTGGGGCCANGGCCGCGTGACAATGGACAAAGCAATCNTTGAGTCAGTCGATACNTATTTCTACCAAATGGCGAANAAGCTNGGAATTGATCAGATGTCGGAAGGGATGAAATGGTTCGGTTTTGGGCGNCGTCAAGGTCGCGATATTCAAGACGACTCACCNGGAATCCTNCCNAGTCGTGCTTGGAAACGCGAAGNGAGAAATCAATCTTGGTATCAAGGAGAAACTNTNATTTCTGGNATNGGTCAGGGGTTTTGGGTAACNACCCCTCTTCAGTTAGCAGCTGCAACCACAGCAGTGGCGCGTCGTGGAAATTTCATTGATCCCCATTTTTCCTTACTTGAGGACTTGGATGCCGGTGCGCCTGTGCCAATTGGCAAGCCGATAGATTGGGAACGCATGATTGATGCTATGGAGGGTGTGCTGCACGACGAGAATGGCACCGCCCGAGGCGCTGGGCAAGGCCTCAATTATCGAATTGCGGGTAAGACAGGGACGGTACAGATTTTTAGTATCGGACAGGAAGACGAGTATGAGGCATCTGAAATTGACGAACGGCTGCGTGATCACGCCTTATTCGTTGGATTTGCTCCAGCTGATGCCCCAAGCATCGTTATTGCGTTAATTATCGAAAATGGTGGCTCAGGTGGCACGACAGCNGCACCAGCAGCANGACAAATTTTCGATTACTGGCTNCTCAGGCGAAATAANGGATCTATTTNTCCCGATGNTACATATGTTGCCCGNATGAATGATCAANTACTCNGATATAAAAATGCTAGCAGCAACTGAAATCGGACATATCGANTCNTTCCGNCCCAAGCGATTTGCNCAACGCTATGGAGTTGATCCTTTGTTAACNTTGGTAGTTGTAGTCACGGCGNTATATGGGCTGATNGTTCTCTACTCTGCGTCTGGTCAAAATATTTCNATGGTTGTTCGGCAGGCCGCNCANGTANTAGCTGGTTTGGGTATTATGATTGTCGTATCACAAGCGCGGCGAGACACAGTGATCCACATTACGCCNTTNGTTTTCGNGTTATCCGCAATGTTACTGGTTGCTGTTTTNTTNATAGGTGTTGATGTAAAGGGGGCACAGCGTTGGNTGGATCTACCAGGNTTCCCGAGGTTTCAGCCATCTGAGTTAATGAAATTAGCCTTGCCGGCTATGGTTGCGTGGTGGTTNACGCGACAAAAACTNCCCCCGAAGNTNTCTCAGTTAATTATCGCCGCTGTTCTGATAGTGTTACCTGTTACATTNATCGCGAAGCAACCCGANCTGGGGACTAGTATCATTATTGCTGGATCNGGTTTTTTCGCGATTTTCTTAGCTGGAATTTCTTGGCGACTTTTNGCNATGCTGGGAGGTTTAGGGGTTGCGTCATTACCAGTACTTTGGATGGTAATGCNTGATTATCANAGAACNCGAGTGATNACTCTTCTAGATCCTCAGAGTGACCCCCTTGGCGCCGGTTGGAANACTATTCAGGCNATGACAGCGNTTGGTTCTGGCGGTTTGTTCGGTAAAGGTTATGCTNCTGGAACGCAGGCACANCTCAAATTTCTACCAGAGTCTCATACAGATTTTATTGTCGCTGTTATNGGTGAGGAAATGGGATTCTTGGGGATAAGTGNGCTGTTNATTTTGTATATNTTAATTTTGGGNCGTTGCNTNGCCTTGACCATGAGAGCGACNGGCAATTTTGGTCGGCTNTTGTCTGGTTCAATTACGTTAACTTTCTTTGTCTATGTNTTCGTGAATTTGGGGATGGTTAGTGGAGTATTGCCAGTAGTAGGTGTGCCCTTACCATTAATTAGTTATGGTGGTACATCGATTNTTTCATTATTGATTGGNTTCGGTTTAATNATGTCAATGCAAAAGACGAACAGGGTGCTTTCAGGGGATTCGTAGTGCGTATNATTCAGACGATAATTGTTGTTGCCAGTATANTTGGGTCATNTATTCCTNNAGCAAACGCCAATTATGCTGAACGCTCTGAAGTGAAGATGATGGTTAAGCGTCTAGCGGCCAAGGGNCTTGATCCCCAAANGGTACTGGNANTAATGTCGGANGCGAAGCGATTAGATTCCGTGATAAACGCGATGAATCGTCCAGCAGAGAGGAAGAAGTGGAAGGATTATCGTTCTATNTTTTTGAAGCGACCGCGAGTGCTNGCGGCAAAAAGCTTTTACCANAGGCATAAAAAGACTCTNGCGCGGGCAGAGTTGGAGTTGGGTGTTCCAGTTGAAGTGATNCTGGCGATTATTGGCGTCGAAACCTACTTTGGCAAGAATAAAGGNAGTTTTCGAGCCCTTGATGCATTGGCGACTCTAGGATTGGATTACCCGAAGCGGGCAAAATTTTTTTTGGGTGAGTTAGAGTCGCTGTTTCTTCTTGCCANGGAAGAANATTTAAGTGTGACAGATTTGAAAGGTTCCTATGCNGGGGCTATGGGTTTTGGCCAGTTTATCCCATCCAGTTATTTGGCTTACGCGGTCGATTTTGATAATGANGGTCGGCGCGATTTGATCAATAANCCAGTCGATGCGATAGGTTCGGTCGCAAATTATCTTATGAGGCATGGCTGGGATAAGACTTATGGAGTCGCGACCGCTGTTTCNAATGCNGCTTCTAATGTCAAGAAAATGGAATCTGCCATCGTCATTAAAGAAACNGGCTCTGAATTNGTGGAACAAGGCGTGCNAGGNATTCCCACTGAATGGGCNCAGCTCCCGNTAGATNTGCTTGGTTTGCATGGTATAAAAGGTGATGAGTTCTGGGCTGTTACAAAAAATTTCTATGTCATCACGCGCTATAATCGATCTCCGCTATACGCTATGGCGGTGACTCAATTGTCTGAAGAGATCGCCAAGGAACTGGCTCTGTGAGTCGAACGCTATTGGTGCTTGGTTTAAGTTTTTTTTCTGGCTGCTCTACCGTCCAAGATTGGATGGGGAGTAATGAACCATCTGAAACGAGAGGATTGATTCAAGAGGTTCCAGANGGCCCGCCCCTNNTAAGCTCGGTCGATATTNCCGCATTGCCCGAACCCGAAGCAAAGCCAGAACCCTTGTCTCGGTATGGTAATCCTGAAAGCTATCTTGTGGACGGCGTTACATACAAGGTCAAGCCGGTTAGGCTTGGATTCGAAGAGACCGGGATTGCGAGCTGGTACGGTCGTAAGTTCCACGGCCGGCTAACGTCATCGGGCGAACCATTCGATATGTTTCAGTTTACTGCCGCCCACAAAACAATGCCGATTCCGGCTTGGATCCGCGTAACTAATCTTGAAAATGATAAATCTTTGGTCGTCCGCGTTAATGATCGAGGTCCTTTCAAAGAAGGAAGAGTCCTTGATCTATCTTGGGCTGCAGCTGAACGGCTTGGTTTCTCAGAGAACGGAACAGTAGAGGTCAGTTATGAAGTTTTGATGGTCCCGACTGCTAATTCCTCTCTAATTGCAAACCCGCTGGCCAAAGTACCCCAATCTGTCTTTCAGGTAGCGGCTGTGTCGACGGAAGATCAGGCCCAAAAACTGGCTAGTCAAATCCGTAGTGCAATCCCAAGAGAACAAGCGAGCGTGCGTGTAGAATCAAATGGATCCGGATTGTTCCGGGTACAGGTATTACCGAAACTCGACTTGAGTATTGAACGCGCGATTTATGAAAAATTGGTGATGCTAGGTTGGTCACCGCAAAAATCGATCATGAAGTAAAAAGTTAAGGAAGGAGAGTAGAGTGCGTCTTTTTTGGATAGCTCTGACATATGTGTTCAGTTTGGCTGCTGGGGCCAATGTTCCGTTAACAGAAGTACTCGGAAATGGTCCACCAATACCGGCAGCGCCCGAATTGAAAGCATCTGGTTATCTTCTAATCGATGCCACCAATGGTGAGGTATTAGTAGAGCATAACGCTGACCAGCCACTCCCACCGGCTTCATTGACTAAAATGATGACAGCTTATATTGCAGAACGTGAAATCGCGGAAGGTCGAGCTAGCTTTTCAGATGAAGTGCCCATTAGTGTCAAAGCTTGGAAGACTGGCGGTTCCCGCATGTTTATTCGTGAAGGGACAGAGGTNCGCTTGGAGGATCTTTTGCGAGGAATCATCATCCAGTCGGGTAATGATGCAAGTGTCGCTGTAGCAGAATATATCGCAGGCTCTGAGGATGTCTTCGCTGACGTTATGAATAAAACAGCCAAAAGTATCGGCATGACTAATACACAATTTAGGAATTCAACAGGCCTACCCCAAGAGGGTCACTATACAACTGCCAAAGACCTGGGAATCCTTGCCGCTCGAACTATTCGTGATTTTCCCGAGACTTATGCGATCTACAGTGAACGGAACTTTACCTATAACGGTATTAAACAAGCTAACAGAAATAATCTTTTATTTCGCGACCTTGGTGTGGACGGCTTAAAGACAGGCCATACTGCAGAGGCAGGCTATTGTTTGGTTGCTAGTGCAGAGAGAGACGGTTTTCGTCTAATTTCTGTGGTTATGGGCACGGTGAGTGAAAAATCCCGTGAGCAGGAAACGACTAAATTACTACAATACGGATTTAGATATTTTAGCGGGCGGACTTTATTTAGGGCTGGTCAGCCGCTTCCTGAAAGTACTCGTAAAGTGTGGTTTGGCGAAGCTGAGTCCGTTGATCTTGCCCCAACGCAAGCGTTATACGTGACATTGCCGCTTGGTCGCGAGCCATCGATTCAGGCGATCCTTGACGCCCCAGATAGTCTTGATGCTCCGCTGGACTCGGGCACTGCAGTAGGGACCGTTAGGATAATGCTTGGGGAACGTATACTCGCGGAATCGCCTGTTGCTGTTGCAAACGCCGTTCCAGAGGGNGGGATTTTCAAACGCTTGATGGACTACGTGTTGAGACTTTTTGCATGAATTGGTGTTGCCTCAACGGGGTCCTAATGCCGCTCCACAAAGCGCAGATTTCTCCAATGGATCGAGGCTTTTTGTTTGGTGACGGTGTTTACGAAGTCATGGCACAGGTCGATGGTCGAATTCGTGCGAAGTCACTTCACGCTCGGCGATTGCAATCAAGCCTCGATTCTATTGGTCTTGAGATGTCAATCGAGCAGGTATTTGGCGACGTTGATCGGCTGATAAAAAAAGTCGGTTTTGTTAACGCAAAAATTTATATTCAGGTGACCCGTGGGTCCGCTCTCGCCCGAGATCACGCGTTTCCATCAACTGTCTCGCCTACAATTTTCATTACAGTTAGCGAATTTGAGGCTGTCTCTCAGACGGGTTCTAAAGCAATTGTAAGATCTGATATCCGCTGGCGAAAGAACCACATTAAGTCGGTCGCGCTGCTTGGTAACGTCTTACTAATGCAAGAGGCTCGAGATTCTGATGCACAGGAAGCGATCTTATACCGTGACGAATACGTGACCGAGGCTTCCACATCAAACTTATTCGTGATTCGAGGAGAAAAGGTTGTAACCCCANCGCTAAGCGATTTGATTNTGCCGGGAATTACGAGGCATCTCNTGATTGAAATTGCTCAGAGGCTAGGCATATCAGTGGTCGAGGATANTATCCGGGTAGATTCTCTCCCAGAAGCAGATGGCATTTTTTTATCGAGTTCAACNAGAGGTTTGATGCCTATNGTTGAGCTTGATCCGGGTGGTCGTGTGGGAAATGGTGANTTNACCTCGATATTTTTGGCTTTACGGGACGCTTATGATGAGAGATTGCGATGCGATGACTGANGANTTCCAGCCTGATAGGCCAACAATCGAATTTCCATGTGATGGNTATCATATGTCCGTTATTGCGGATACCTGTGATGGGTTTGTATCGATCCTTGAAGAGATCGTGAAACGNCATTGTGAGGGTTACGATACAGAAGGATTGCGGGTTACGGCGAGTAAGAATGGNAAGTATCAAAGTTTTCGTTTTTCAATTAAGGCCGAGAGCGAAATCCAGTTAAAGCAATTGCACGAAGATTTGAAGTCCACTGGTCGGGTGCACATGGTTCTCTGATGACCGAAGTCATTATTATTGANCGAGGGCTTGAGGCTTACGAACAATCGNACTTGGCGATGAAGGATCGGATAGAACTTTTGAAAGGCGGTGAGCGGGCCGANATTTGGTGTGTGCAACATCATGGTATNTTTACTCAGGGTCAGGCGGGCAAAATTGAGCACTTACTAGANCTGGGTGATATCCCACTAGTGCAGTCTGACCGCGGNGGGCAAGTGACCTATCATGGGCCAGGGCAGATCNTTCTTTATACTCTGATACCGCTTAAAAACTTCGGATTNAGCGTCCGTGATCTTGTCAGGTTGCTTGAAAATACGGTGATAGCACAATTGGCTGACTACGGAATTGAAGCAAAAGCTTGCTCGGAATNGCCNGGTGTCTATGTTGATGATAAGAAGATTGCGAGTTTAGGACTTCGNATCCGTCACGGAGTTTCATTTCACGGTATTGCTGTTAACGTCAACATGGATTTAGAGCCGTTCTCTAGAATCAATCCCTGCGGGCACCCGGGTTTGGAGGTAGTACAGATTTCAGATCTAATCGGCGATACGCGGCTGGAGCACGTAGCAAAGGGTTTGAGCGGACATCTAAAACAGGAACTACTGGCTCTAGCGAGTCATCGGATGACCGGCAAGACCAAATAAAACGTCCTTAATCATTGACCATGCAGGTTCTTTTGTTGCGCCTTTAATATTTCTATCGATGTCATGGCAGAGGGTCAACAATTGTCGTAATTGGGTGAGGCTGAGGCGATTGACTGCGCCACGAACTAAACCCTCTCGTGAACGCCATACTCGAAGTGTACTGATCGCTTGATTTGCGGGTTCTCCCTGATCCATGCGGTATCTGATCTGCAAGAGGATATCGAGCTCTCTAGATATCGCTGAGAGCGCGGTCCTTGACTCAACGCCCTCCGCTTTAAGTAGATCTGTGGTGCGGTTGAGACCAGCCAGATCCTTCTTCAGTGCAAGGTCTATTAGATCGTAAACAGTATATTTTGCACTTTGCGTGACGGCCTCGAGCACTTTTGTCAGAGGTAGTGACGGGCCATCAATCAGATCGGATTCAATCAATTTAAGTCGCTCTATCACTTGCCCCGCCGCTAACAAATTACCTTGCGTGTGCTCCTGCACAGCCATTTTACCAGCTGAATCCAACTTAATTTGGTGTTTGGTCAGCTCAGAATCGAGCCATTTAGCAAACTGATACGATGGTATATGGTTNGCATCAATAACAGTGTTTGATGTTTCTAATAGTTTATACCAAGTTGCTGAGGATTCGCTTTTTGTAAGCTTTGGACCACTAATTAATAGACGCTTGTCATTTGGTGAGTTTTTAATCCATTGCTCGAGCACAGCTCTTAAAGACTGATCAAGTGTGGTCTTACTTAATCGCAATTCAATCAATGTCCGATCGGCAAAGAGAGATAATGTTTCGAGTTCACTAAGGACGCGATTGGCAATATCAGTTTGTGATTGATCGAGAACCACACGCTCGGAGAAACCCTGATCTTTACCGGACTTCCTCCAAAGATCTCCAATGCGAGTGATGAAGAATGCTTCGTTACCAAGAAGGGCAGCAATGGGCGGGATCAAAGTACTCCACTGGCTGTTATCAAACTGAGATGCTTTTACAGACATCTGTCAGTTGGTCTTCGATTTTTTAGTTTGTTCAACTGCCTGTTCGTAACGTACACGAAGTGAAGTCACGACCTGCTGAACCAAGCTATCTTCAAGACTTCTTCTCAGCTGGGCGACACTCTGGTGTTCAGCTGATGTGGCAGCGTTACTATCTATGTATATAAGAGTTACACGGACTTCAGTCTCAGGCACCATGCTAATTCGAATCGGATCGCTTAAACTATAGGTCATTTCAAGCGCTAGTTCTGTCTGATCTCCTCCACTAGAGACCGGTCCTAGCACCCGTTGAGCGACTTTTGGAAGGGTCAAGTTTAAGGCAGGAGCCGAGGTTGTTGAGACAATCTGTACCCCATGGTGAGTTAATTCTCGNGTGATTTTTCGAACTATNGAGGAGTAAGGATCTGTCGCTTNAATGCGTAAAGACTTCGGAAGTTGACCTAGTGGATCCTCTGTGCCGCGCAACTGAAAACCACACCCAGCTAGAACCGNTAGNCCAGNAAGCGCTATAAAAACTCGTCTNTTCATCGTTTTGGCGCCATTACCAAGTTGATAATTTTTTGCGGGACAACAATGGCTTTCTTCTCGATCATNCCACNAAGGAATTTCGCGACACTTGGCTCCTCTCGAGCCATCCTCANGACCGTTTCGNCGTCTGCNTCNGTGGCTACCTGAATCCTCCCGCGAAGTTTCCCGTTTACTTGAACTATCAAAGTAACTGTGTCTCGAGTTAATGCATCTTCACGAACGGTCGGCCAATTTGTATCGATCAGCGATCCATCGTTACCGAGTTGTGACCACAGGTGCTGTGCAATATGTGGCGTGATCGGTGACAACAAAATGACGAGCGTCTCGATAACTTCTGAGAGCACTTGCCAATCCGACTCGGTTGTCGCATTGAATTTGATCGCGCTATTTGTTAACTCCATAACCGCGGCAATGGCTGTGTTGAAGTGGTATCTGCGGCCAATATCATCAGAGACCTTAGCAACTGTTTCATGGAGTTTTCGATACAGGTCGCGGGCAGAATCAGAGAGTGCATCGAGCTCAAACATATGAGAAGTTAAGTGATTACCCTG
>PAWX01000037.1 GCA_002714245.1 Gammaproteobacteria bacterium
GAGATAAGTCTAATGAATTGGGACACCTGTGTAGAACAATTGGCCAGAGAGTTAACGCCGGAGCAGTTAAATACATGGATCAAGCCGCTTCAAGCAGAGGTAAAGTCTCAATCCATCTATCTGTTTGCCCCCAATAGGTTCGTTAAGGATTGGGTTAATGATCGCTATCTTGAGCGAATAAAAACATTTTATTCGCAGCATATAGGTGGGGCTTTCCAAGTAATCTTGCGGGTTGGATCAAGTAGCGATCAAGGAGTTGCTAGGCGTAATGCGACGCCCGAAAATGAGTCCAGGTTACATGCGGCTGAGGACAGCCTTAAAACAAGGGCCAGGCCGGTTAGGGAACCGGCCGTCGTTGAGGGATCCATCAAGCATAGTAATCGCTTAAACAATGGCTTTCGTTTTAATAATTTTGTCGAAGGTAAATCGAATCAGCTGGCTCGGGCCGCCGCTCAGCGCGTTTCAGAAAAGCCGGGCTCGGAATATAACCCCTTATTTCTTTATGGTGACACGGGGCTTGGGAAGACGCACTTGATGCACGCCGTTGGCAACCAGATACGAAAAAATAATTCGGATGCGAAAATAATCTATGTTCATTCAGAACGATTTGTTGCGGATATGGTGAAGGCGTTGCAGCTGAACGCGATAGCTGACTTTAAACGAGTATATAGGAATGTCGATGCGCTTTTGATAGACGATATTCAATTTTTTGCTGGTAAAGAAAAATCTCAAGAGGAGTTTTTTCATACGTTTAATAGTTTGTTGGAAGGGGGGCAACAAATCATATTGACGTCTGATCGGTATCCGAAGGAGATTGACAACATGGAAGACCGGCTTAAATCGCGTTTTGGGTGGGGTTTGACGGTAAGACTAGAGCCTCCGGAGTTGGAGACGCGGGTGGCTATCCTAATTAACAAGGCGCAGGAGGCGGGTGTTGATTTGAAGCGTGACTGTGCATTTTTTATCGCACAAAAGGTACGAAGTAACGTGCGTGATCTTGAAGGGGCCTTAAAGAGAGTTTTGGCCAATGCGCATTTTTTTGGTCAGTCTATAAATTTAGATTTTGTGCGGGAAACATTGAGGGATCTTATTGCAGTTCATGACCGTCAAATATCACTCGATAATATTCAACGAATGGTGGCTGATTATTTTAAAATAAAAATCTCAGATTTATTGTCGAAGCGCCGCAATCGCTCAGTCGCAAGACCAAGGCAAGTTGCGATGGCTTTGTGTAAAGAACTTACGGACCATTCATTACCGGAAATCGGTGAGGCCTTTGGGGGTCGAGATCACACGACAGTTCTGCATGCCTGTCGAAAAATTAAAGAATTATGTGACACAGATCTATCAATTCGAGATGATTATAGCAATCTTCTTAAAGCGTTAACTGGGTAAGGAAGGATAATGGAATTTTCCGTTTCTCGCGAGCAGCTCCTCGAGAAAGGCCAGACCGTAGCATCAGTGGTCGAGCGCAAGCAGACAATGCCAATATTGGCGAACATTCTTATCGAGGTCGATGCTGCAGGCGCCGTAGTAACAGGCACAGACCTTGATAGTGAGATTTCGACCAATATGGAGTTAGTTGAGGTGGCGTCTGGCGGCGCGGTGACAGTTCCCGGAAGAAAGTTGGTTGATATCACGAAGGCTCTTCCTGAGGGATCAGTCATCGAATTTAAACAGGAAGGTTCTCAGATGACCTTGGCGTGTGGTCGTTCTCGATTCAAGTTGGCAACGCTCCCAGCGGCTGATTATCCTCGGCTCGAGATCCGCGGTGACCTAGCAACCGTTTCGTTAGCCAAGGGTCCCCTACAGGATGCGATTGGCAAGACTCAGTTCGCCATGGCCCAGCAAGACGTGCGTTATTATCTAAACGGTATGCTTTTCTCGATCGGTGGTGGTGAATTTCGAACAGTTGCGACTGATGGACATAGGTTGAGTCTCTATCAAACGTCGCTCGAGGGAATATCCACAGATCCAAGTTCGCTGATTGTGCCTCGCAAGGCGGTGCTTGAATTGGCGAGATTGGTAAATAGTGGCGATGAGACGGTTGAGTTGGCCTTTTCAACAAGCCATTTTAGAGCTTTAGGGCCGACATTTGTTTTTACCAGTGTTTTGATTGATGGGCGCTTTCCAGACTATGAGCGTGTGGTGCCTCAGGGGGGCGACCATGTGGTTCGTGCGGACCGCAAACGTTTGCGTGAATGCCTGCTGAGGGCCGCGATTCTCTCGAGTGAACAGTATAGAGGTGTTCGTTTGCGCCTTTCACAGGGGCAGATCGAAGTGTTTGCAAATAACGCAGAGCAAGAGGAAGCCCAAGAGACTCTAGAAGTTGAATTTGTTGGAGAGGATGGTTTTGAGATAGGTTTTAATGTTAGTTATCTACTTGACGTCCTGGCGACCATTGGGACAGAGCTGGTTGAGTTGAGGTTTGGGGATTCAAATCGCAGCGCTTTGCTTGTGGGTGTTGGGGATGACTCCGGAAGATATGTTGTGATGCCAATGCGACTTTAAGTGATTACATCTCTTCAAATTAGTCATGTTAGGGGGCTCGAGGAGACATTTATGTCGCTCGGGCCTTCTGTCAATATGTGGGTCGGTGATAATGGTGCTGGCAAAACCTCAGTCCTTGAGGCGGTGTCTATTTTGTCTTTTGGAAGAAGTTTCGTCTCATCTCGAGTCAAGTCAGTGATCGCTTTCGACCAACAAAGTTTGACTGTTTTCGGTAAAGTTAAAAGGGCTGGCACTGATCATAGGCTTGCAGTGCAAGTTGGTCGTAACGACGAACGCAAGTTGCGTGTTGATGGCGTAGCGGCTAGAGGTCAAGGAGCTTTAAGCAAGATTTTACCTGTATTGCAAATCACTCCGCATGTTTCAGACATGGTGTCTGGAAGCCCAAGCGACCGTCGTAGATTTGTTGATTGGGGTGCTTTTCATTGGTCGGATGGAAATGGTCAGCTTTTTAGCGGTCTGCGGAGGGCAGTATTACAGCGCAATGCGGTGCTCAGGGGTGGTATACTGTCTGATTACGATCTGTTCCCATGGGAGCAGCAGGTCGCGCAATACGGAGAGGCTGTACATGAGTGGAGGGAAAAGTTCGTAAATGATTTGAAGCCTTTGTTTCAGTCTTTCTTGTTAGACCTCGGCTTAGGAATTGAGCTAGAGATTGTATTCCGAAGCGGATGGGGTGAAAAAGGTTTGTCGGAAGCTTTGGCCGCCAATCGAAAACGAGAGATTAAGGCGAGGTCTGCATTAGTTGGGCCGCAACGCGCTGATTTAGAGATCTTGCGGGGTGGTGTAAGGGCTAGCGATACGCTTAGCAGAGGACAGCTCAAGATTTGCAATCTCGCATTGATTTTAGCGCAGCTCTCGGCTGCTGAGGGGCGGGGGCTTGATCCAGTGTTATGTTTGGATGATCCCGGGGCGGAGTTAGATAGGGGTTCATTGTCGCGCGTCTGGAAGGTCGTTGTTGAAAGCGGGGCGCAGGTTTTGGCAACAGGGATAACGGTTGATCGTATTGGGGTAAACGTTGATCAGCTGGAGCATGCGAGGGTGTTTCACGTGAAACATGGCAGAATCGTTTCACATTAAGGAAAAAAAATGGAACAAAATCAGCAGCCAGGAAATTATGACGGTAGCTCAATAAAGGTATTGAAGGGGCTCGAGGCTGTAAAAAAACGTCCCGGAATGTATATCGGAAATACTGATGATGGGACGGGATTACATCACATGGTTTTTGAGGTCGTTGATAACTCCATTGATGAGGCTCTAGCGGGCCACTGTGACCAGATCGATGTCATAATCCATACTGATGGGTCTGTCACAGTCCAAGATAATGGCCGCGGGATTCCGGTAGATGCGCACGAAGAAGGAAAGAGTGCAGCTGAAATCATAATGACTGTCCTACATGCTGGCGGCAAATTCGATGAGAACTCGTATAAAGTTTCTGGTGGACTTCACGGGGTCGGTGTTTCGGTTGTGAATGCACTCAGTGAAAGACTGGTGTTGACCGTTAGGCGTGAAGGCTCGGTGTGGGAGCAGGAATACAGACACGGTGATCCACAAGCGCCTTTGGCTCCAGTTGGCACGACATTGGAGACTGGGACTACCCTCCGATTCAAGCCGTCTGCAGACACCTTTGCGATTACAGATTTTAGCTATGATGTGCTAGCAAAGCGACTTCGAGAGTTGTCTTTTCTCAATTCAGGCGTGCGCATCAAGCTGAGGGAAGAGAGTACAGCTCATTCTGAAATTTTTGAGTATGAAGGTGGCTTGTCTGCGTTTGTTGGTTATTTGGGAAAAAACAAGAGCCCAATTTGTGACGTGTTCCATTTTTCTTCATCTGAGCGAGCGGACGGAATCGGCGTTGAGATAGCGTTGCAGTGGTATGACACATACCAAGAGAACATATTTTGTTATACCAACAATATTCCACAGAGAGATGGCGGTACGCATTTAGAGGGTTTTCGGACATCTTTGACCCGTTCGTTGAATCAATATATCGAAGAAGAACAACTTTTAAAGAAAGCGAAAGTTGCTACCTCTGGCGACGATGCGAGGGAAGGCTTGACCGCCATCATCTCGGTTAAAGTTCCGGATCCCAAATTTTCGTCACAAACCAAAGACAAATTAGTATCACAAGAGGTGAAGACGGCAGTTCAACAGGAAATGCGCGAAGCTTTTCAGACTTTTTTGGCGGAAAGACCGTCAGAAGCCAAGCAAATCGTTGCAAAAATGATTGACGCGGCCAGGGCGCGTGAGGCTGCGAGAAAGGCTCGAGAGCTGACGCGACGAAAGGGAGCGCTAGATATCGCCGGGCTACCGGGAAAATTAGCTGATTGTCAGGAGAAAGATCCCGCGTTTTCTGAGCTTTTTCTTGTTGAGGGTGATTCCGCTGGCGGTTCAGCGAAACAGGGTCGTGATCGCAAGACGCAAGCGATTCTTCCCCTAAAAGGTAAAATCCTGAACGTCGAGAAAGCTCGGTTTGATAAACTGCTAAGTTCGCAAGAGGTTGGCACCTTGGTAACCGCTCTGGGCTGCTCGATAGGCCCGGAATTCGATATCAATGGTCTTCGTTACCATAAGATAATTATCATGACGGATGCGGACGTCGACGGGGCACACATTCGGACGCTGTTGTTGACGTTTTTTTACAGGCATCTGAAGGAGGTCGTTGAGCGCGGCCATGTCTACATTGCCCAACCTCCGCTTTACAAAGTAAAAAAGGGCAAGCAGGAGCAGTATTTGAAAGATGAGGCGGCTTTGGACGCATTTTTAACCAGCATGGCCCTTGATGGCTCACTGGTTCACTTATCGTCTGGAGAATTGATTTCAGGGGAGGTCTTAGAGCGGCTCTTCGAGACTTATCGGGCTGGCCGGGCGGTAGCAGATAAGTTGTACCGAATTTTTCCCTACGAGGCCCTCCACGGAATGTTATTTATAGCCCCTATAACGATATCTGATTTAGCGAAACGTGAACGTATGCAGGTATTTGCGAGTGATTTGGCGGCACAGTTGCCCAGCGACCCTAAAGAAGGAATGTTTTTTAGGGTAGCTATTGAGCCGGACCCAGAAAGATCAGAGTTTCGGGTTGTTGCTGAGCGTATCCAACATGGGCTTACAGATCGGTTCGTTTTTGGCCATCAGTTCTTCGACGGTGGGGATTTTGATCAGATAGCTAAGGCCGCGAAATTGTTAGTGGGCTTAATTGATGAAGGTGCGCAAGTTTCCCGAGGAGAACGGCGTTCTGACGTGGCTAATTTTCAGCAAGCTTTTAACTGGTTGATGTCTGAGGCGCGCAGAGGCCCCCAAATACAACGTTACAAGGGTCTTGGAGAGATGAATCCGGAGCAGCTCTGGGAAACAACGATGGATGGTTCAACGCGGCGATTATTGAAAGTCACGGTTGAGGATATGATCGCAGCGGATCAAATGTTTGTGACTTTGATGGGCGACGAGGTCGAACCGAGAAGAGAGTTTATAGAAGCTAACGCTTTAAACGTCCTAAATTTAGATATTTAAAAGCCAGCTAGTGAAGTGTGCCAGATTTTTAAAGACAGGTGTTGTTTCATGTGAAACAATTCCTTTAGTAAGTTCCTGCTCCCCTTTACCAGTTTCTACTAATGCCGCACGAATCCCCATCTGTTGGGCTGCTTCTAGGTCTTTGCCTGTATCACCCACTAGCCAGTCAGTGTCGGCGTTTAGGGGCAGTTTGGCGTTTATGGCTTGCAGGAGCCCCGTCTTTGGTTTCCGACATTCGCAATTAACATCTGGGTGGTGCGGGCAGAATGCGATCATGTCGAACCCACCGCCTATTTCTCTAGATTCTTGAATCATTTTTCGGTGTATCGCATGAAGAGAGGCCTGCGAAAACAAGCCTCTGCCTAAACCACTTTGGTTTGTGGCAACTGCAATCTTGTATCCGGCCGCTTTCAGCTGTGCTATCGCTACTAGCGAGCCATCGATAGCTCGCCACTCATCTGGTGACTTTATATAGTCTTCAGAATCGTGGTTAATTACACCGTCGCGGTCCAAAATAATCGTTGGCATATCACTGCTGTATTAGACTGAAATCGGCAAGTTGCTCGTAAGCGTCTTTCACAAGTTGACAAATGCCAAGGCGATTTTTTCTGATTTCAGTGTTTTCGCTGTTTACCATTACATGATCAAAAAATGCGTCCGTTTTCGGTTTCATACTTAGCAAATATCCTAGTGCTTCGGTATATGTTTCACGTGAAACAGCGCTCCCTACATCCTGATAAATTCGGGCTGCTGTCTGAAATAAGGCGTTTTCGCTTGGGTGTTCAAATAACGAAGGGTTAACGGTGCAGGGTTCTGTGTCGCCTTGTTTCAATAAATTTGCGACACGCTTATTTGCCGATATTAAAACCGCAAAACCGTCGCTATTAGCTTGTTCCGTTAGCACTTTCACGCGGGCTTCTGTAGCTGCTGTGTTTAGTTTATTGATTGCCTGTACCGCCATCACAATATCGTGACGATAGCCAAGTTCCAACAATCGTACACGCTCACGATCACCAATAAATTGAACTAACGCTTTAAGAGCATCGGGTGCTCCCTTTATGGGCTGTGCGTTGAAAGCTTCGGATACCCATGGTTCAAGGTCCAGGTTGAATTCCAATCGTTCGTTGAGCCTCAATAGTCCTATTGCGGCTCTTCTGAGCGCAAAGGGGTCCTTGCTGCCCGTAGGTGGTTGGTCAATCGCGAAAAGACCTGCGAGGGTATCCAGCCGATCTGCTAGTGCTAATATTGCCCCAAATAGATCATCAGGAACATTGTCAGATGCCCCTTTTGGTCTATAGAGTCCCTGGATCGCTTGTGCCACATCAGGATTTTCTTGCTCTAGCGTGGCGTATAGAGTCCCTATCCGACCTTGTAGCTCGTCAAATTCAAGTACCATCTCCGATACCAAGTCGCACCGTGAGAGCTCCGCTGCTTGATGCATAATATTTGTGTCGACTCCGATAGATCCTGCAATTTGCCCCGAAAGCTTTTTCAAGCGCTCCGTTTTTTCGCCTAGAGACCCCAATTTTGGATGGAATGTAATTTTATTAAGCCGATCCCTTCTGGATCTAAGGGTATGTTTACGGTCGGTATCATAGAAAAATTTTGCATCCGAGAGCCGCGCTCGAATAACGCGTTGGTTACCGGCAATCACTTGACTCTCATCTGTGCTCTCAATATTGGATACAATGATAAACCGATTTGTTAACTCGCCGGTTTGTGCTCGAGTGGGGAAGTATTTTTGGTGTCCTTTCATTGCAGCTATTAGAGCTATATCTGGGGTCGAAAGGAATTTCTCTTCAAATTTTCCACATAACGCTACCGGCCATTCTACCAGACACGTGATTTCAGTAAGTAAAGCGTCATCCTGATCAACCCAAACATCGTGGATTTCGGCCGTTTTTTGAATTACTTCCCACGTTTTATCTGTTCTCGCGTGAAAGTTTGCTATCACGAACGCTTGATTTAAAATTTTTTCGTAGTTCGATGCGTGATCGATCACCAATTCGGCTGGAGCCATGAATCGATGACCAAATGTTGTGTTACCACTGTTTAATCCAAAAATAGTAATAGGCACTATTCGTTCGTTTAGCATCGCCAAGATCCAGTGCACTGGTCGTGCGAATTCATCTCGGCTACTACCCCACCGCATTGGTTTCGACAGAGCTAAAGATTGTATAACATCAGAGCATACTTGAGCGAGGACAACGGACGCGTCTTGTCCGTCCTCGACGCCTTGATAAACGATCCAATGCCCTTTTTCAGTCTTTATTGAAGACGTTTGTTCGGGTTCTATTCCAAGGCCTTTACAAAACCCTTTTAGTGCCTTCGTTGGAGCTCCGTTGATATATGCTGCTGAGTGCGCTGGCCCGCGACGCTCGAGCGCCTTATTATCAGATTGTTGAGCCACCCCTGAGATCACCGCTCCAACCCTGCGCGGCGAAGCAATCACCGAAATATCTGAGAAACCCAATGATGCAGATATCAATTTTTCTTTGAAGAGACTATGTAGCTGACTGTTGAGCGAAGGGAGTGCTGAAGAGGGAAGCTCTTCACATCCAAGCTCAAAAACGAAGAAAGACGTCGTCATCCATTTGCCTCATCTAAAAACTTAGCACGTAATGTCTCATCTGCTAGAGGAAAACCAGCTCGTTTCCTGGAAGAAAAATAGCTTTCTGCGACTCGTCGGGCAAGATTACGAACTTTGAGGATAAAACGTTGGCGCTCTGTCACACTGATTGCATGGCGGGCATCGAGGAGATTAAATGTGTGACTGGCTGTTAAAACCTGCTCATATGCAGGCAATGACAACTCGGAATCCAAGAGTTTCTTACACGATATCTCTGCTTCGTCGAAAGCGGTGAACAGCCAGTCCGTGTTTGCATGTTCGAAATTGTATGCACTCATTTCTTGTTCATTTTGCAAGAAAACATCTCCGTAGGTCACTAGCCCGGCATCATTTTTAGTCCAAACTAAATCGTACATGGACTCAACATTCTGCAGATACATCGCAATACGCTCGAGGCCATAGGTAAGTTCCCCGGTAACAGGAAAGCACTCGAGACCACCAACTTGCTGAAAGTATGTGAATTGTGTGACTTCCATACCATTGAGCCATACCTCCCAACCCAGCCCCCAAGCGCCTAGGGTGGGTGATTCCCAGTTGTCCTCAACTAGTCTCAAATCGTGAGTTTGCGGGTTAATTCCCAGATATTCCAACGAACTAAAATACAATTCGACAAGATTTCTTGGGTGTGGCTTCATTACCACTTGAAATTGGTAGTAGTGTTGTCCTCTATTGGGGTTGTCGCCGTATCTTCCGTCTGTTGGTCGCCTTGATGGTTGCACATAAGCCGCATTCCAGCGTTCAGGACCAATTGCTCGAAGAAAAGTCGCTGGATGGAAGGTTCCAGCCCCCATTTCCATGTCATAGGGTTGTAAAATGACGCAACCTTTGGCTGCCCAGTATTGTTGAAGGGCGAGGATGAGTCCTTGGAAAGTTGAAATATCTGGTGTGCCATTAGTCGGCATAGTAGTTCCGTTGGCTAAGATAACGGGGCACAGTATAGCTAACAGGTTGAAAATTTGTGCAGTTGATTAAGTGGTTTGTTTGGTTTCTGGGCATAATTCCGTCCTTTGTACAGCGATTCTTGTCAAAGTTTGTCAGCTTTTATCTTATGGTTGTACCAAATCAATCTGCTGAGATTACAAAATTGAATATTGAGCTCGCTTATCCAGAGCTTTCAGAACGTCAAAGACTGGAGTTTGTCCGTGCGTCGTTGGTGGATCTTGGCCACAAGTTTTTCAGCCTTATAAGTACTTGGGTGAGGCCCACTCAAAATTCATATCAGCTCGTTAAAGTTGTGAGCGGACTGGATACTTTCCAAAGAGTTTCTGCAAAAAAGCCGACATTGATTCTATTGCCCCACATTGGAAATTGGGAACTGTTTGGTGTTTGGCTGACCCAGCATCGACCATACACAGCCATGTTTCGTCCAACACGCATCAATCATATCTCCGAAATGGTGCGAAAGGCACGCGAGCGAGGCGGAAATGTTCTTGTTCCTGCTACCACGATCGGGGTGAGGCAAATATGGAAAAGATTGAATAAAGCTGAAACAGTCATCGTCTTACCTGATCAAGCACCCAAAGAGGGTGAGGGTGTTTACGTACCGTTTTTCGGTCACCGAGTGTTAACACCTATTTTACCCTATCGGTTAGCCTTATCTACGGGCGCTGAAGTATTTATCGGTGCAGCCGTGCGCGTTGAACATCATTACGAAATTATATTGAGACATTTGAAAAAACCTCTGCTCAGTGATCAAGAGCAATGGTTATTAGTAATGAATGCAGAAATTGAGGCATTGGTAAGACGATTTCCAAATCAGTATCAGTGGGAGTATCGTCGATTCCGCAACGCTCCCGATGGTTCTCTGAGGTACCCTTAGCGCTCCCAAAAAGATGGCGATAGAACTACCAATAAGGTAAATAATTCAAGTCTACCGAGTAGCATGGCGAAGCTCAAAATGTACTTTGTGCCGTCTGAAAGGCCGGCGTAGTTAAACGTCGCGTCACCAAGGCCTGGCCCTAGGTTGTTTAGGCAGGCGCCTACGGCTGAATACGCTGTGATGGGGTCTTCACCCAAGGCCATGCAGAGGAGCATTAAAATAGCGAAGGTTAGAACATACGCAGCTAAAAACCCCCAAACTGCATCTATCACTTTTGAGCCAACAGGCTTACGTCCGATCTTGATGGGGATAACCGCGTTCGGATGAATTAGTCTCTTAATTTCACGAGCACCCTGTTTGTACAACAACAGCATCCGAATAATCTTTATCCCACCGCCCGTAGAGCCAGCGCACGCGCCAATGAACGCACTCATGAGCAGTAAGAATGGAACAAATGTTGGCCAAGTTCCGTAGTCAGACGTTGAGAACCCAGTAGTTGTTGCTATAGATACAGCTTCAAAGATTCCTTTACGGAAAGCCTCGTTAACTTGATATGTTCCGTGGTTCACGAGTACGAGCGAGACTAATAGCGAAAGCCCGGCTAAAAATAATAAGTAGACTTTCCATTCCGGGTCGGCTCCATAGTGTTTAAAACTATTGTTGTGCCAGGCGATAAAATGTAGCGAGAAATTCATCCCAGAGATAATCATAAATATTATTGCCACTGTCTCAATCGTAACGCTGTTGAAATGGCCTATCGAGGCGTCGTAGGTAGAAAACCCACCAATCGCAATGGTTGAAAATGCGTGACAGACGGCATCGAACACTTCCATGCCAGAAATCCAATAAGCAAATGCACATGCCAGAGTGAGGGACAGGTAAATCAACCAAAGCGCTTTTGCAGTCTCGGCAATACGCGGTGACAGTTTGGCATCTTTCACAGGGCCAGGGGTTTCGGCCCGATATAATTGCATGCCTCCTATGCCTAGCATAGGAAGTATCGCGACCGCGAGAACGACGATGCCCATGCCACCAAGCCATTGAAGTTGTTGCCTGTAGAAAAGTATAGATTTGGGAAGATTATCCAAGCCAACAATAACTGTTGCGCCAGTTGTTGTTAAGCCACTGATCGATTCGAACAATGCATCAGTAACGCTGATATTTAATTGGCTTGATAATGCCAGAGGAACGCTTCCTGCGCTGCCGAGTACAAGCCAGAAAAGCACAGTGATGACAAACCCATCGCGGATTCTTAGTTCACGTTTCTGGCGCCTTGTAGGGATCCAACTTACAAATCCCGCGCCGAATACCAGCATTGCAGCCGCACCAAACAGCGCAATCTGTCCATCTTTGAAGACTAAACTGACTCCAATTGGAGGCAGCATCGTCAAACTGAAAAGCATTAGCAGTAATCCAAGAATCCGAAGTGTCGGGCCGAACTTACTCATTATAGGAATGTAGGCGCGACTGAAAATAACCTTTCGATATCGGCTATTTTGCGTTTGTCTGTTAGAAACATAATGACGTGATCCTGATGCTCTATTGCGAGGCGATCGTGAGCAATTAAGACCTCGTCATCTCGCACTATCGCGCCAATCGTTGCTCCTGCTGGTAAATCGATATCACCAATGCATCGATTAACGACCCGGCTCGAGCGAGTGTCACCATGCGCTATCGCCTCGATAGCTTCCGCAGCACCGCGACGAAGTGAGTGCGCAGCTTGGATTGATCCTCGGCGCACTAACTGTAGAAGAGAGCCGATGGTAGCCTGTTCTGGGCTAACAGCAATATCGATCAAACCACCTTGAACTAGGTCCACATAAGCCGCGTTATTGATTAAAGTCATTACTTTTCGCACACCCAACCGCTTTGCAAGCATCGATGACATAATGTTTGCTTCATCGCTGTTAGTTACCGCACAAAATACGTCTACATCGTCAATGCGCTCCTCAACTAACAGATCTTGATCGGAGGCATCACCCTGCAGAACGACTGTTTTATTAAGCATTTCGGAAAGTTCTTTGCATCGAATCTGGCTACGTTCAATTAATTTCACCCGATATTGATTTTCGATTGATGTTGCCAGCCGGGCACCGATATTTCCGCCTCCAGCTATCAGAATTCTACGGTAGGGTTTTTCGAGTTTTTGTAGTTCAGAAACCACTGCTCGAATATTCTTACGGGCCGCTAGAAAGAAAACTTCGTCGTCTGCTTCGATTACTGTATCGCCTCGTGGAATGATCGGTCTATCTTTTCGAAAAATGGCGGCGACTCGGGTGTCAACCTTAGGCAAGTCTTTTCGGAGATCCATCAATTCCCTGCCTACCAGCGCTCCGTCTGTATAGGCTCTAACAGCGACTAGTTGGACTAAACCACCAGCGAAATCCATCACCTGAAGTGCTCCCGGCTGTTGAATTAGTCTGAAAATCGCTTCTGTAACCAACTGTTCTGGTCGTATGATCTGGTCTATGTGAAACGCGGTTTTTCCACCAAATAAGGGATTTGTCTTGTTATTCTCTTGGCCGTCGTAGGCTGGGGAGCGCACACGCGCGATTTTTGTTGGTGTTCTAAATAGTGCGTGGCTAATTTGACATGCCACCATGTTGATTTCGTCTGAATTGGTGACAGCGATCAACATATCTGCGTCTACACCGCCAGCTTGCCTCAGGATTTCTGGGTATGATCCGTTACCATGAATTGTGCGAATATCGAGGCGATCTTGCAGGGTACGCAATCTAAATCGATCGGTATCTACTATGGTGATGTCATTGGCTTCCGAAGCTAAATTTTCCGCAAGGGTCGCACCAACCTGCCCTGCGCCTAGGATAATGATTTTCAAGCAGATACCCCGTCATAACTGGTTTCTGATTTAACCAGAAGCGAGTAAAAGAAACCATCACCACCAGAGTGAGTTGGTAAATGCTGTATTCCAAATTCCGTATTGATTCCGGGAGTATTATTAATCGCCATAAGTTGAGCATCTTTATGGCGATCTAGAAACTTCTTAATTTGATGCTGATTTTCTTGCGGTAAAATCGAACATGTGGTGACTAAAAGCCTGCCGCCGACAGTCAGAGTTTCCCAAGTTGCATCTAGGATCATAGTTTGCATACCAATTAATGACTTTAAAGAGGTCTCAGAGCGCATCAGCCGTACATCGGGATTTCTCCGAATAACGCCAGTTGCCGAACATGGCAAATCGAGCATGATTGCATCGAAATGCCGTTGATCCCACCAACTCTCTATGTGTGATGCATCTGCTGCTATAAGTTCTGCACGTAATCCGAGCCTCACCAGGTTTTCTTTTATGCGAGATAAGCGCTTTTCGCTGATATCGAGGGCTGTGATGTGGCTGTTAGCCATCTCAAGTAAATGACAGGTTTTCCCGCCTGGCGCTGCACAAGCATCGAGGATCCGTTCGTCAGCTTGGGGATTTAAAATTATCGATGCCCACTGACTGGACTCATCTTGAATGCTGACCACGCCCTCCGCAAAGCCCTCAAGAGACTGCACTGTTAGTGGTTGTGGCAAACGCACCGAGTCAGCTGCAGAGCCTCGCTCTGCTTCTATGCCAAGCGCCTTGATTCGAGCAAGATAGTCGTCTCGGCTTTGTCTACGGCGATTGACACGCAGAGTCATTGGCGGATGAACATTATTTTCCACTAACACTTGTTCCCAATGCTCCGGCCAACTCATTTTTATGGTGTCGATTAACCATTGTGGATGGTTCCATAGTGTTTGAGCGGAGTGTCGCTCCATTTTTAGTTCAGATTTTTTCCGGATAAACTGCCGAAGCACTGCGTTCACTAGGCCGCGAGCCCATGGACGTTCTTCGGTGACAGTGACGTCGACGTACTCAGAGACGACAGCATGTTCCTTGCTGCCCATCCAACCTAGTTCGTAAATCCCACATCGAATAATTGAACTAAGTATTTGATCTCTAGCTTTGAGAGGTTTATCAAGTAGCTGCGACTCTATTTCTTCAAGGTGAAACCACTCACGACATATACCGTAACAAAGAGACTGTAAGAATTTTTTGTCGTTTTCTGTGAGGATTTTTGTGTGTTTTCGAATTAGGACGTCAAGATTTGATTGTTGGTTCTGGAGCGCATCGATCACCTCGGTAGCATGAGCCCTTACTGATTTTCTCATGCGGGCTGCTCCGTTAATTTTGTTGGCTCGAGCCATGGTGCTGATTGGTGCGTCGATATTTGTTCTGATACTAAGCGGTTACCTCCTGGTAACTGACACTCAAGTACCTCCAGATTGCCCGTGTTTGTGCTGATCAGAATTTTTTGATTTTCCTTCCACAGCAAGCCTGCGGCAGGTGCTGACCCTTGCGCTCTTTGTACAGAAAAAATTTTGATTCGTGATGACCCGGCGAAGGTAAATGCACCCGGGATAGGGTTAAAGGCATGGATCTGTCGCATCACTCTGGATCGTTCTTGGCTCCATTGAATACAAGCGTGTTGAGTCGAAACTTTTTGCGCGTACGTTATCCCTTGCGCTGGCTGTTGAACGAGCCGGTGTTTAGAGTCAGCGAGTTGCTTAAGTGTTTCAACTAAAAGTGGTGCGCCTAGTTTTGAGAGATGGTCGTGTAATTCGGTGGCAGTCGTTCGATCTGTGATTGTGGTTGAAACTTTGGCGAGCATTGGACCCGTATCAAGCCCTTTATCCATCAGCATGATGGTGACGCCAGTCACAGAGTCACCTGCTTCGATACATCGTTGTAATGGTGCAGCACCTCGCCACCGAGGTAAAAGTGACGCATGGACATTCAGGCAGCCAAGTCTCGGGCTTTCTAGAATTTCGGTTGCCAAAATTTGTCCGTAGGCGACGACAATCATCGCGTCGAATTTTTTTTCTTTAATCCACTGGATCTCATTAGGGTCTTTGAGTGTCTTCGGTTGTCTCACAGGGATTCCAGCTTGGAGGGCATATTTTTTGACCGCGCTCTCAGAAAGATGCTGTCCTCGCCCACTTCGACGATCAGGTTGGGTTAGCGCATACTCAACACAAATATTAGAGTCATGGAGCAGAGCATCTAGTGTGGGTACGGCGAAGTTGGGAGTGCCCGCAAAGAGGACTCTTAGCATTTAAGATGTTGCCTCGAGGCGCTTTTGTTTTGTTAGCTTTGACTTAATTCGTGATCGTTTTAGGCCTGATAAGCGGTCAACAAATAATTTTCCGTTNAGGTGGTCACACTCGTGTTGAATACAGACAGCCAGAAGTCCCTCGGCCTTCATTTCATAGGGTTCCCCGTCTCGATTAAGTGCTTTTAGTCGAACGCGGTCAGGGCGCTTTACGACTTCGTAGATTCCCGGGACCGAAAGGCAGCCTTCTTGCATTTCCTCTATTTCTTGAGTCAAGGTTTCAAATTCTGGGTTGATCATAACCAACGGTTGGTTCTCGTCGTCTTGGAGATCGATCACGATCACGCGAAGATGGACGTCGATCTGTGTCGCGGCAAGTCCGATACCTTTTGCGTCGTACATGGTTTCGAACATATCGTCTATCAGAACACGAATTGAATCATCAACCTTTTCTACAGCTTTGGCGACGGTTCGAAGTCGCGAATCTGGAAATTCAAGAATTGTACGTAAAGCCATGTCTTTTTAAATTCTTTAGATTGCTCGATATATTGAAATTGTACCCGAAGTCCTCGACACCTCACACTGTTTGATATGTTGCAATAACTCGTTGGCGTCTTCAGTAAGTTTTTCGCATTGGTAGGATGCTTCAGTGGTAACGCCGTTGACAGAATGGAGCGTTTGCACAGGCTCGTTATACAACTGACTGTTTTCNGGCCCGAGGCAGTGATTGATAAGACGCCTCTCAATGCGGGAGTCATGAAGTGCTTGAATAGTTATCAGAATCGTCGATTCTGAACCCTTCATTTTTTTATAGTTAAAGACTAGGAAGTGTTTGGTGTTTATGATGCTTATTCATTGGTATCGGTTGATTCATGATTTTCCAAGATGATTTGATAACGACATCGCGAATAGTTGCTTCAGGCGGGGTTGTAGCACTGCCAACTGAAGGAGTTTGGGGGCTAAGTTGCCAAGTTGGTAATTCTTGTGCGATTCAGCGTGTATTAGATGTAAAGAAGCGGGATCTGGAGAAGGGACTAATTACGCTGGTTATTGATTTTGCTCACCTCAAGTCATGGTTTGCTCGCCCGATTCTAGAATTGGCGAAATACGAGCTGGGCCGTCCATCAACTTGGATTATTCCCGTGAATGATGATTGCCCCAGAATACTCACCGGAGGACGTAACTCTGTTGCTGTACGTAGGGTAAAAATGCCATATCTTGTCCAGCTGATTCGGATCACGGGCCCATTGGTCTCGACATCTGCCAATCGTTCGGGCCGTGCGGCCTGNATGAGTCGTTGGCAAGTNATGAATCAACTTGGAGATTTGGTTGATCATGTCGCCAAAGGCCGTACGCAGGGCTTTAAAAAACCGAGTACCATGCGGGATATGCAAACAGGAACTGTCATCAGGGATTGAAATGATCGATTTTCAGTCAGTTGAAACATATCTCCTGCGGTTACAGGACACAATTTGCAATGCGGTTGAGGCTGAGGATGGGCAGGTTCAATTTCTGCAGGATCAATGGGAACGACAAGAGGGTGGTGGTGGCCGCTCGCGTACTTTATCTGGCGGAGCAATTTTCGAAAAAGCTGGAGTCGGATTTAGTCATGTCAAAGGAGCTGAGCTTCCACCATCGGCGACNGCGTTGCGNCCGGAGCTNGCCGGNCGCTCTTGGCAAGCGATGGGCGTTAGTCTAGTGATTCACCCTGAAAATCCTTATGTGCCGACGGCACACGCTAATGTTAGATTTTTCATTGCTGAAAACGATACCGAGGATCCTATTTGGTGGTTCGGTGGGGGGTTTGATCTAACACCATTTTATCCGGTTGACGAAGATTGCGTGCATTTTCACCGTGTTGCTAGAGAAGCTGTGGAGCCTTTTGGTACCGAATACTATCAGCAGTACAAAGCGGCTTGTGATTCATATTTTTACCTCCCACATCGCGATGAAACCCGTGGTATTGGCGGTTTATTTTTTGATGATTTTAATGAACTTGGTTTCGAACAGAGTTTTGCATTTATGCAATCGGTTGGAAATGCTTTTTTGCCCGCTTATTTACCAATTGTTCGTCGTCGTAAGGGTACTACCTACGGCGNCAGAGAACGNGAGTTNCAACTNTACCGGCGNGGGAGNTATGTTGAGTTTAATCTCGTTTATGATCGCGGCACGTTGTTTGGATTACAAAGCGGTGGTCGCGCTGAGTCGATCTTAATGTCGATGCCTCCGTTGGCTCGGTGGGAATATGGTTATGTCCCCCTGCGCAATACAGATGAAGCGAGATTATTTGAGTATTTACGGCCGAGAGACTGGTTGTGATATACAAGTTCGCCGTATTCGGTGACCCAATAGCACACTCAAAATCTCCAGAAATTCATCGGCGTTTTGGTGATCAATTCGGGCTTGACGTTGCTTATGAAAAAGTTCACGTCAAGGAGAATGAGTTTGAAACTAAGGTGCGTCAGTTTTTTCTTGATGGCGGACATGGGCTCAGCATCACCGTTCCGCACAAGTGGAGCGCATTTCAAATCGCAAATGAGCTGTCCGGTGAGGCATTGCTCGCGGGTGCCTGCAACACTCTAACGGCTGCTGATGAAGGTTTATATGGCCATAACACAGATGGGATAGGCTTGATTGATGATCTTGATCGGCTAGGCTGGTCACCGGCTGGTAAGCGTATTCTCCTCCTTGGAGCGGGTGGTGCTGTGGCGGGTTGTTTGGGTCCGCTGGTTGCGAGAGAACCCGAAGAAGTGGTGATTGCGAATCGTTCGGTAGAGAAGCTCAGACGGCTCGTTGACCGATTCCACAGTGGGGTTCGGGGGATTGGTCTGACTGAACTTGATTTACAGGGGGCGCCATTTGACCTTGTGATTAATGGTATCTCGGCAGGGCTCTCAGGAGGCGCAGGTGTGGAGTTGACAGATCGTATCGTAGGTGCTGACGGTGCCTGTTATGACTTGATTTACAGTGTTGATGACACTCCTTTCTTGAAAATGTGCCGATCGTTGACGGATCAGCGAGCGGATGGTCTTGGGATGCTGCTCGCTCAAGCTGCGCGACAATTTGAACTGTGGACCGGTTTTTTACCAGATCCGTTTGAACAATTGATCGATTTTGGGCGGGTCTCCAATGCTCACATTTAGCTTGGTATATGGTTAGATTTCTCTGATGACGGTTATGTCAAAAAAGCTTCCCCTTGCCCGTTTAGGGGTGGTAGGCGGTGGACAGCTTGCAAGGATGCTTGCGCCAGCTTGCAACAATCATGACGTGCGGATGACGATCCTTGATCCTTTAAATAACTCACCTGCTGGACAGGTGGCCTTTGATCAAATCGAGGGCGAGCCCGATGATCCTGCTGCGTTGCAACTCCTGTGTGAACGATCTGATATCGTTACATTTGATATCGAAAATGTCGGAGCTGATATTTTGATGGCTTTGGCTGATCAGGGCATTGAAATCGTTCCGGCGCCCGCGGTTATTAGGCTTATTCAAAACAAGTTTGACCAAAAGTGTCATTACCGAGTTTCTGGAATCCCCACAGCCGATTTTACCGACCTTGGTGAGAAATCAAGTTTCTCAGATGTTGAGGCTTTCGGTTTGCCTTGCGTCCAAAAGGCCTATACTGGTGGTTATGATGGACGTGGCGTCCACATTATTAGGTCCAGAGAGGATTGGGAAAATCGGTTAGAAACCCCGAGCTTTCTTGAGGCATTCATTGCTAATGGAACTGAGTTAGCAGTTATGGTCGCTCGTCGTGCAGGTGGCGAGATCGTGGCATACGATCCGGTTGAGATGGTTGTAGATCCCAAGCTTAACTTACTTGATTATTTGATAGCGCCGGCTCGTGTGAATGCGAATGTGTCGAAAGTGGCACAAGAACTTGCAAAAAAAACGGTTGAATCTTTTGCAACGCCGGGATTGTTTGGTGTCGAATTGTTCTTCACCAATTCCGGTGACTTATTGGTAAATGAAGTTGCACCGAGAGCACATAATTCCGGTCATCACACGATAGAGGCTTGTGTGACAAGCCAGTTTGAAAACCAGCTACGCGCGTGTCTAGATTTACCGCTTGGACAAACGGCCTTACGGGGGTGTGCACTGACTGCAAACCTTATTGGTGAGGCGGGTTATGTTGGACGGCCAGTAATTGAGGGGCTAGATGAATTTGCAAAGATAGCGAACTCACATATTCATTTATACGGGAAAGATACATGTCGCCCTGGCAGAAAGATGGGACACTTTACTTTGGTTGGGGACGACCACAATGAATTGATTCAGCGTTTGGCGTCGGTACGTGATGATTTAATTATTCGAGGAGATACGCCGCAATGATAGTAAAAGTTGGCGTCATTATGGGATCAGATTCTGATTGGTCTGTGATGGAGGGTGCTGTGGAGGCTCTGAAGAGTCTTGGAGTTAGTTTTGAGGCGACGGTAGTTTCGGCGCACCGTACGCCTGAGCGATTAATGGATTATTCAAAGTCAGCACGAGAACGTGGGCTAGAAGTCATTATTGCTGGCGCTGGGGGGGCGGCTCATCTTCCGGGAATGGTTGCAGCATTTACCGAATTGCCGGTCGTTGGTGTGCCTGTCGTGGCAACGCACTTGAATGGTGAAGACAGCTTATTATCGATTGTACAGATGCCAAAAGGGGTCCCAGTGGCAACAGTGGCAATCAACGGAGCCTATAACGCGGGACTACTGGCGGCTCAAATNGTTGCAACAGCGGATGAGTCTTTGCGTGATCGCATCGCTGTNTATAAAAAAGAGCTAGCCTCACANGTGGTTNAAAAAGCTAAAGAGGTGGANCGAGTATCGATTTAGCCGGTTATTTCGCGATGNTTGTTTGCTAGCTTGATGTAATGGATTGCTGAATATTNTAAAAATTNTTTTTCAACATCGTTGAGTGGTCTAACCATCTTCACTGGCGATCCAACATACAAATTTCCTGATTTAAGAGTTTTGCTCGGTGGCACTAGACTTCCGGCGCCGATCATTACTAAATTTTCAATGATTGCGCCATCAAGCACGATGGCACCAATACCCACAAGCACGTCATTACCCACGGTACAGCCATGTAAACACGCTTGGTGACCAATTGTTACACGATCTCCAATAGTGAGTGCTTTCCCCCCCTGTGTGTATGGCCCGTCATGGGTACAATGCAAAACCGCGCCGTCTTGAATATTTGTTTTTGAGCCGACGCTAATGGTATTCACGTCACCACGAATGACTGCCATTGGCCACACCGAAACGTCTTCGCCGAGGGTCACTTTTCCTGCAACGAAGGCGGAAGGGTCAAGCCAGACAGATTCGTGAATAACTGGTTCTTGGTTGTCATAAGAGCGAACAGTCATACTGGTCCTTGTGATGTGTAGAAAATCCCACACTATTTTCCGAATAGGGATTGGAGTCAATGATGGTAATTAAACGATTTATCGCCGGCGCTGTCTGCCAGCATTGCGGTGGTCATGACAAAACAAGGGCTTGGGAAGACGATAGTGAAAAATTGATGCGACGCGAGTGTATTGCATGTGGGTATCAGGAAGTCATAGCGCTGGAGGCCCCCGAAACGTCCGAGCTAGTGACTCGCGTAAATTACGCCGATCCAGTTTTTGATGAAGACGTGCGGTCGGTTAGGATTTTAGATGACTCTGATCCGAACGGGCCCTAACCTCCTGAACAACAGCGGGGAGCCTCAATGCTAGCGATAAAGTTCTGAGCACAGAGAACATCAAAAAGGCACCCATCAAACTATCGAGACTCGTTGATCCAAAAGCCCATACACCTCCTACCCAGCCAAAGCCCGTGGAGAAACACATCGTGAGACACATGTCGAGCGTCTTGGTCAAGCCAATAAATACGCCATCGAGCCAATAGGACCAGCATAAGACTAGTACAATCCCGGTAAACCAGACCATTAGATCGCTGGCTTGGTTGATAACGGCGTCAAAATCAGTCAGCGCCGAAAAGATTTGTAATTGGAAAATTGTAAATATCGATACGATTATCACGGCTGACAATCCAGATAAGACCGCCCCCCCCTTAAGGCTATCGATAAAGCGATTAAAGTGACGTTCCCCGAGGGATTGTCCTGCTTCTATTTCCGCGGCGTATGCGAATCCATCGAGGGCATAAGCCGCCGTCGTGAGAAGAACCAAAATAAGCCCAATCGAGGCAGCCTCGACGGTTCCTAGCCTCGCAGCGAGGATGGATAAGGTAACGAACACGCCGTGAAGTGCGATTGTTCGAATCATTAGCGGTAGGTTTACTTTGATAAGTTTGACAACGAGCGGTGGCTGCCACATTTGTTTGAGTGGTCGCTTCGTATTTCTTAAGCTAAGCGCGAGTATAGTAAAGGCAACGATCAAGCCCACGTATTCTGAGATAACCGTTCCGAGCGCGATACCGAAGCTATTCATCTGATACCCAATGGCTAATGTATAGTTCAGGCAAATGTTTAGGAGGTTGATAGTGATCGCAAGATAAAGCGCGATCTGAGTATGACCTTTGCCTATGAACCATCCGGTAAGTACAAGGAGAGAAAGGTTGGCGGGCGCGCCCCACAGTCTGGTCTCGAGGTATTCCTCTAGTGGTCGATGCATCTCCGCAGGGGCTTGCGCTAGCTCAAGAATCGGGGCGATTGCTTGGGAACCGAGCGCAAACAGCGCTATCCCAATGATGGCGGCTACAGCAATCGCATGCGACAAAATGTTACGTAATAGGTTGTGATCTTCAGCACCGACCGCCTGAGCGACCATACCTGTCGTCCCCATACGTAAGAACGAAAAAGCACCAAAGAAGACCACTAACAGTTCAGCACCGACTGTCACAGCAGCAAGATAATAGGCGTGATCTAGGTGACCTGAAATGGCGGCATCAGCTAGACCTAAGATCGGGGTTGAGATATTGGCGATAATCAGTGGAAGCGCTAGCCGCCAAAGTCTTCTAATAGGCTCTATCTCGAAATGAGGTTGCATTGGGGATCGTGGCGACGAGAGACTAGAATTTCGAGAAAATCGTTAGGGTCTTTTACATGTGGCGGGGCCTGAGGACCTCCCTCGCGTTTGCGGGCTAGCGCAACCAGGCGAAGCATCCAAAAACGCAAAGCAGCTGTTTCAACAGCAGGCGGCCAATGACTGATTTCTTGATCTGTGAGCGGACGGTATCGATTGTATCCTGTCATCATCGCTTCGGTTTTTAGTGTGTCGAGACGGCTCGATTCATCGGAACACCAGTCATTGATAGCGATAGCGAGATCAAACAATAGCGACCCATTACAGGCGTTGTAGAAGTCAATAATCCCTGCTAACGAACCGCTATGAAATAGGGCATTGTCACAGAATAAGTCACCGTGAATAATCCCCTGAGGAAGTCTTTCTGCGTGAGACGCAAATGACCGGGACCGTTTAATCTGATCACTCAACATATCTCGATATTTTGGTGGCACGATATCAAGTACGCGTTTAATGTTTCCCTCCCACCATTTATGCCACCGATGGTTCTCTCGCTTTAAATCAATATAATTTTGAGTGGCGGAATGCATTTTACCGAGTGCTTCGCCTATTTGGTGGCAGGCATCCGGGGTAATGGGGGAGATCGTTGAGCCCCTTATACGGGAAAACAGAGCGGCGGGTTTATTTTTTATTGCGAACAAACGCGCACCCTCGTGATTCGCGATGGGTGATGCTACGGGAACCCCGTCGTCTGACAGTCGGCGATTGAGTTCGATGAAAAATGGAATTTCATGAAATCCTTGCTCTTCAAATATTTGGAGCACAAATTCTTTTTGGTCGAAGGAGACAAAGTAGGTGGTGTTTTCGACCCCAGAGTCCACCCCACTGAAGCTTTTTAAGTCACCAAAATTAAATTGTCTGGTGAAGTCCTGCATTTCTTGCAGAGTTAATTCTGTGTAAACACCCATCGCCGCGCCCCGTCCAAGCGCGGTATTATGCATGGACAGAAACAAAAGCAACACTCTCAGGAGCCGGAATGCCTGCACCATTGGTTTTAGTTGATGGGTCATCCTATCTTTATCGTGCGTTCCATGCCTTACCCCCGCTATCAACCAAAGACGGGCGACCGGTTGGCGCAATACGTGGTGTCATTTCTATGTTGAATAAACTTGCAGACTCAACGGGCGCTGGACGCATGGTCGTTGTCTTCGACGCGCCCGGAAAAACATTTCGCGACGAAATTTACGCCAAATACAAAGCCAATCGGGAAAAAATGCCTGATGAGCTCCGAGCACAAATCGAGCCATTGCACGCGATCATTCAAGCACTCGGGTTTCCATTGCTCGTTGTCCCTGGTGTGGAAGCCGATGATGTTATTGGGACACTTGCGAAACAGGCTGAGGCAAACGGTGAGTCCGTTCTAATCTCGACTGGCGATAAGGATTTCGCGCAACTCGTAACCGATAAGGTGACGTTGGTTAATACAATGAGTGACACCACCATGACGCCTATCGGCGTCAAGGAAAAATTTGGTGTGCCACCTGACTCCATTATCGACTTTTTGGCGTTAACCGGCGATAGCGTGGATAACGTTCCGGGCATACCAAAGTGTGGCCCGAAAACTGCTGCCAAATGGCTTAATACGCACGGAACTCTTGATGATGTGGTTGCAAATGCGGGGATAATCTCTGGAAAAATTGGTGACATTTTCCGAGAGCACATGCATGTCTTACCGCTCTCGAAGGCGTTGGTCACCATTAAAACTGATTGTGATTTACCCGTGGGCTTAGATGACTTGGCTCGCTCAACTCCCGATAACGATAAGCTGACTGTGTTTTACACGGACCTCGAACTGAATCAATTTTTAAGACAGCTCTCGAGCGCACCACGTGATAATTTACAGCCTGTCGTGGAACCGGGCTCAGTCGAGATTTCTTATGAGCTAGTGAATACCCCAGAACGTCTTGAATTCTGGGTCTCGCAGTGTCGAAATTCGACGACCTTCGCACTGGATACAGAAACCACGTCACTGGTTGCTCGTAACGCGGACTTGGTCGGTATATCGCTCGCCTATGAGGCTGGGCGGGCCTGTTATATACCTGTTTCGCATGTTGAGGGGGATCAATTAGATGCCAAAGTTGTCCTTAACTTGGTTGCCTCTCTGTTGGCAGATCCCAGTCTGACTATGGTCGGGCACAATCTAAAGTATGACCTGACGGTGCTTGAATCTGTAGGCTTAAAGCCGAGCTGCGCAGTCGCTGATACGATGCTGATGAGTTATGTCCTAGACGCCGCGTCCGGTCGACATGATATGGACTCTGTGGCGAGACGTACTTTGGGAATTGATACGATTTCTTACGAAGATGTATGCGGAAAGGGGGCAAAACAAATTGGTTTCGCTGCAGTAGCTCTCGACCAAGCCTCTCAATATGCGGCTGAGGATGCTGACATTACGCTCCGGCTCTATAAGGTTTTTTACGAGTACTTGGGAAGAGAACCGTCTTTGAGATCGATTTATCAGAACTTAGAGCTGCCAGTTATGCACGTTCTTCGGGACATGGAGAACCGCGGGGCTTTGCTGGATGTTGAGATTCTTCGGGCGCAGTCAGAGATTCTAGGTTCTCGGCTTAAGGAGTTGGAATCGGAAGCACAGAATTTGGCGGGCCGACCCTTCAACTTGGCCAGCACTAAGCAGTTGCAGGAAATCTTATTTAGCGAATTGAAGCTTCCGGTAGTTAAGAAAACGCCGAAGGGCGCTCCCTCAACAAATGAGGAGGTGCTGCAAGAGCTTGCATTGGACTACCCCTTACCGAGGTTGCTGATGGAGTACCGCAGTTTATCGAAGCTGAAAGGTACATATACTGATAAGCTTCCTCAGGAGTGTGATCCAGCCGATGGGCGTGTACGCACTTCTTTTCATCAGGCGGTGACATCAACGGGACGATTATCATCATCTGATCCTAATTTACAAAATATCCCGATTCGTACTGAGGACGGCCGCCGGATTCGCAAAGCGTTCGTAGCGCCAAAGGGTTGGTCAGTTGTGGCTGCCGATTATTCACAGATTGAGCTTCGTATCATGGCGCACCTGTCGGGTGATCAGGGTTTGGTTGACGCCTTCGCAAAAGGAGAAGATATTCATCGCGCGACAGCTTCCGAGGTATTTGCCGTGGAGCCGATGTTTGTCACTAGCGAGCAGCGTCGTCGAGCCAAAGCTATTAATTTTGGTTTGATTTATGGCATGAGTGCCTTTGGTCTGGCGAGACAATTAGGTATTGAGCGTGCTGAGGCAGCGACATATATTGATCGGTATTTCGAGCAATATCCCGGCGTACGAAGATACATGGATTCAACGCGTAGCATGGCTCA
>PAWX01000038.1 GCA_002714245.1 Gammaproteobacteria bacterium
ATGGGTGACCACACCTACATTGAACAAAACGGTGCCAATGCGGATAACATCCGTGAGGTTCTGAAAAACGTCAAGATGCCGGCCGGCTTCAAAATTGAGCTCTACGCGGTTGTACCTGACGCTCGTGATATGGCGATGGCCCCGCAGGGCACAGTGCTTTTCGTGGGTACCCGGAAAGATAAGGTTTGGGTAGTTTCGGACCGAGACCGTAACGGTGTCGCCGATGAAGTGAAGGACTTCGCTCCCTCTCTCGAGTTTGACGTACCGAATGGGGTCCAATTCTCTAAAGACGGATTCCTCTACATCGCTGAGCGAAACCACGTTCGGGTATTTCCAGCCGCTGAGTTCTTCTATGAAGGCCCAGACGTAGTTGCGGTTGACGTTGTGCCCAAAGGTGAGCTGATTCCTGAGGGCGAAGAGAGCTACAACCACACCGCTCGTGTTGTTGATGTTGGTCCCGATAACAAGCTCTATATCTCTCTAGGACAGCCATATAACGTGGCACCGCCTGAGAAGCTAGATCTCTACAAAAAGACAGGTATCGGTGGAATCATCCGTATGGATCGTGACGGAAAGAACCGTGAAGTCTATACCTACGGAGTCCGTAACTCAGTCGGCCAAGATTTCCATCCTGTAACTGGTGAGTTGTGGTGGACTGATAACCAGGTCGACGGAATGGGCGATGACATCCCACCGGGTGAGTTGAATCGCCAGACTAAGGCCGGTCAGAATTTCGGTCACCCATGGTTCGGTGGCGGTAAGACACGTACCAATGAGTATGCAAAAGAGACCCCACCAGCAGGTATTGTGCATCCAGCGGTCGCGACAACGGCACACTGCGCTGATCTAGGTATGGCGTTCTACACCGGGAAGCAGTTCCCGAAGAAGTACAAGAATGCAATATTCTCAGCACAGCACGGTTCTTGGAACAGAACTGAGCCTTGCGGCGCGCGAGTCATGGTGACTTTCATAGACAAAGATGGGAAAGCCAAGATGGAGCCATTCGCTGAGGGCTGGCTGAACGAAAATAAAGAGTACGACGGTCGTCCGATGTCGATCACGATGATGAAAGATGGTTCGATGCTCGTCTCTGATGATTACGCCGGTGCGATCTATAAGATCTCATACGTCGGCAGCTAATCATGTCAGAAAAACCCCGGCGTAGGCCGGGGTTTTTTATTCCTGGAGAATAAAATACTCGTGAATAAATTGATCGTATTTTGCCTGAGTCTCTGCTTGAGTTCTGTATTAATTGCGGCCGATATGGCAAACGGAAAAGCACTCTCTGCTCAGTGCTCTGCGTGTCATGGGAAGGATGGATTATCAAGAGATCCCGAGGCTCCTAATCTTGCTGGTTTGAGCGCTCTTTATATTGAAAAGTCGTTGGTCGACTATAAAAAAGGCGCCCGTCACGACCGCCGCATGAGTCTCATCGCGCAGGGGCTAAAAAAATCACAAATAAAAGATCTTGCCGCCTGGTATTCAGCGTTTGAAGTGACCGCAAAGGTTCCCGAGATTTGATCCCTCGCGCCCTGCTGACGCTGGCGATAGTGGGATACAGCGCGTCCATTAGTGCGAGCGGGGGTTACATTACCGTCAATCAGTTCCTGCGTGAATGTCGTCAGGATATGGATCCGTGTATCGCTTTTGTGATGGGAGTTGTTGAGGGTGCCCGTCACCAGACGCGTGAGAGACTTAAGGCTCAACCTTACGCCTTTATTGTTCACGACGAACCGGTCTGTCTGCCATCGGATTGGAACAGCCAGAACCTTACGAGCGTGGTTCTAGGCATCCTAGATGCCCAGCCGCAAGTCCATGAATATTCAGCGGTATCTGGGGTGTTGTACGCTCTAGCGAGTGAATCTAACTGTTATTCCACATAACTATCTGACTCTAGTATCTGTAGACTAACGCCAAAATTCGTACACTGATTGGGAAACAAGGTTGCAAATTCTTCCTGTTTTTGGTGGTCCGCCTACACCGAGACCGCTTTGGTGGCTGACCGGGATTATGCTTATTACCGAGTGTCTGGCGCAGTTATCAGATCACGGTTGGTTTGGTCACTTAGATCTCCGAAGTCTTATGATTTCTTATGGGGCTTTTTGGGATTTCTTGTTCCCGCCGGGGGTCGTCGATCAGACCCTCTACCCCGGTCAGTCCTATCTGATGTTCGTTACTCACGCGTTATTGCATGCGGGCACAATTCACGTTTTGATGAATGCTGTGATTTTCATCGCGTTAGGAAAAACGCTAGCGCTTTACTACGGTCTTAGATTGACGCTCATGACCATGCTCTTGGGTGCGGTTTGCAGTGGTATCACATTTGGATTGTTGGAAACCACAGCGGCACCGATGGTGGGCGCGTCTGGTGTTGTATTCGCTCTAATCGGCGTGTGGTTGCAAACGTCACGCACTGAGGCATTGCGGACAGGGCGTCGAGCAAGATCAGCGCCGGTAGTCATCATCAGCCTAATAGTGCTACATATCTTTATGCATATCTTCATGGGTGGTCAGATCGCATGGCAAGCGCATCTGGGCGGCTTTGTGATGGGGTACTTTGTCGTTCCTTGGTTTGTTGGCCGTGAAAAATCACCGACATGATTAGTGTGATCTAGACATAATTTGAGACGGGGGCTAAAAGATGTTCTATGTTTGAGCTGCGTAAAAAGATCTTCTCACCCTTTGAAAGAGATCTGGTCGGTTTAGCTGGGTGACGCTAGGCTAAGGGAGTGTAGATACTTACTAATGACTGAAAAATTCCAACGGCAAAACCCGTTTTTGGAACTCAAGTTTTATGAATTTGCCGCCATCAGTGCTCTCGTGTTGGCTTTCTTTCCAGTGTCGCTGTTGGTGTGCTGGCTAGCCTTTGGCACTAGGACCACACGAGATTTGATGGAGGCGATGGTCAAGGACTGGGTCCAGACTCTGATTATAGTAATAGGCTTAGTGGTTCTGTCACTTGGTGGCTTAGTTTGGGGACTTATTGAATGGCTCTCTTGATGACACGTACAGGATTAGTCTTCCTGGCTCTGGCAATTATTTGTGGTGCTTTTGGGGCTCATGGCTTGGAATCGATGGCCACTGCAGAAGGCGTCGAGACATGGGAAATTGCGGTGCGGTATCAGGCATGGATGAGCCTTCTGATGGTCGGACTCGGGGTGTCCTCCTTTAGGGTCTCGTCTTGGGCATTTTGGCTCGTGTGCTCCGGGATGCTGGTCTTTTCAGGGTCCTTATATGTACTCGTGCTTTTGGATCTTGGTATCCTCGGGGCCGTGGCTCCGGTTGGTGGTGCTCTTATGATCGCAGGACTATTACTGTCCGCTATCAGCCTGAAGCATCTTGATTAATCTGAGTACTTGAGCCTCAATGCATTACCAACAACACTGATCGAGGAGAGTGCCATGGCTGCGCCGGCGATCGTTGGTGTAAGAAGCCCAGACATTGCAAGTGGGATACACAATATGTTGTATCCAAAGGCCCAGCCAAGGTTTTGTCTGATCACTCGTCGGGTAAGTCGCGCATAGTGAATGGCTTCAGGAATCAGACGCAGATCTGATCGCATCAGGACCACTGGCGCAGACTTTAGCGCGATCTCGTTACCACCACCCATCGCTATACCAACATCAGCCCTAGCAAGAGCTGGACCGTCGTTGATCCCATCACCGACCATCGCAACCCTTTGTCCCTGATCTTGGAAGGACTCGATTACCTCGATTTTTTGATGTGGTGTCAATCCAGCATGAATGGCATCGACCTGCAGTATGCGACCTAGTGCGAGGGCAACCTGTTCGTTGTCTCCTGTCAGCATGGCCGTCTTTTTATTTTCAGCTTTGAGCCTTTTGAACACAAGTTGAGCCTCTTCACGCAAAGAATCAGTAAATTCCGCGAATCCCTGAAGCGCACCATCTTGACTCAGGTAACTCCGTGTCGCGTTATCATGATTATCAATCTCAGCGCTGTCTAAAGTGACGAACTCAAGCCGCCCTAACTTATAGTTGTGGCCCCCTATATCGACAGAAATTCCCCGCCCCGGGATGGTCACCGCATTCGATGTATCGGTCGTAGAGATAGATTGGTCCTTAAGATCGCGCACGATTGCCTGCGCCAAGGGGTGGGTCGATTCACTGGCAACTTGAACCAGTCGCCTAATCATGGTCTCTCGGTCCCCTGTGTACGACTCTGTGTTAACGACGGTTGGCGCCCCCTCGGTCAGCGTACCCGTCTTATCGAAGGCAACGACCTCGACATCGGGTAAAGCCTCAAGTGTCTGGATATCTTTGATTAGGATTCCCTTTTTTGCAGCCAGTCCGGTTCCAGCCACAAGTGCTGTCGGGGTGGCTAGCCCGAGTGCGCAAGGACATGCGATGACCAGTACGCTAACGGCGGCAATCAGAGCATATTCAAGGGTTTGACCCAGAGCGAGCCAGCCACCTAACGTACCTATTGATAACAGAAGAATTATCGGTACAAAAATCCGGCTTATCTGATCGACGAGTTTTTGAATCGGGGCCTTACCCATTTGCGCGTTTTTTACAAGCTCAGCGACCTGTGACACGGTCGAGGATTTACCCACACGTTCTGCGCTGACCCGGAGGGTGCCATTCATGACAAGCGTTCCCGATATGACCCTATCACCTATTGTTTTGTATTCGGGGACAGATTCCCCTGTCATCGCAGAGGCGTCGATATCCGCCTCGCCCCTGACCACTACCCCATCGGCACCGATTCGTTCTCCGGTGCGGATCACTAAAACATCGCCAGAGACTAACTCGCTGATTGCGAGACTGACTTCCCGGCCTGCCCGCAAACAGGTGGCTGGCTTTGATCCGAGCTCGAGTAACAACGATAGCGATTCAAGGGCAGTTTGTTTGGCGCGATTCTCAATGCTCTTGCCAAACAATACGAGCGTTATAACAAGTGCCGACGCTTCGAAGTAGAGATTACCGACAGCCTCATCTCCCAGTATCGACCACTGATAGAGGCTGAAAATGTAGGCAACGGTGGTACCTAACGCAACCAGCGTATCCATATTAGCCTCGCGGCGGCCGAGCGCAGCAATTGCCCCCTTGTAGAATCGTAGGCCGAGCCAGAACTGTATCGGGGTAGCGAGGGCCCATTCTACAATTACAGGTAAATGCCATGCCGATCCAACCCACATCCCAATCATTTGTAATACCAAAGGCAAGGCAAGGACCGCGGCGATCCCGGCATGCAGCGGTTCTGTAGAAGTCTTGTAAGTGCTTGAAGTTTGGGCTACCTCTTTCGTCTGGACCATACTGAGCGCCAGAAGATTATGATCGAGAGATTCATGATCGGCATCCGGCAATGTGGTGTAACTTACCGTTCGAAGTTGAGGATTGAGTTGATAGGCCACGATATTTTGGTCGTTATCAAAAAGGCTTGCAAGTACCCGTTCATCAAACCGCGTGTTAGACACCGTAAAACGATGTTCCTCGGTTTGGACACTAAAGCCAAACGAACGAACCCACTCGATGAGTTGTTTTGGGTGTATGACTGCGGTGGATTCGATTCGCGCTGATTCAGTTGCGAAGTTGACTTCGCACTGATTGATACCGTCGAGTGCCTCGAGTTTTCGTTGGATGGAGGCTGCGCATCCTCCGCACGTCATTCCGTTGATTCGCAAAGAATAGGTTTGCATATGTTTTTCGTTAACAACCGGTTCAATGGATCGTTTATAAGAGTGTGCATTAATGTATTGAAGCTGTCATCCGCGCGCCGGTAAAGACTTGTTAAATGTAGGTAGTGTGTTTCAATTTAAGTAAAGGAAAATCCTTCTATCTTTCCGGTTCTTGGAAAAAAGTCTTGATCTCTCACGAAGTTCATGTAGCTTTCGCGGCAAGTAGAATTTTTGGAACGGAGTTCAATGTCCGCTAGACACATCAGTCATGCGATATTCATCATGTTGATGTTTGGGCTCACAGCATGCGTGTTTGAGCCGGCGAAAAGAGGGTATTCCCAGGATCATGTGAAAACGACGGGTGAGGCGGCAGTGACGCCCCATCATTCGTTGCTCGTTTTCAGGACCAGTGGCTACAAGGCATGGGTTAATCAAGATGCCGAGTTCCTTGTGAACGGTACCCCGGTTGCTTACTTTCTAGCCGGTGGCGCCCGTTATTTGCCTCTACAAAACGGAACTAATACCATCGTCGTCCGTGAGCCTGATTCTGTCTTAAAGTGTGAGCTGGAGTTTGAGTTTGAGGTAGGTACCGGTCAGTTCGTCGAGATTTACGAGCGATTCGATCCCGGCGCAGCGTTGGTGAGTGTCATTCTTGCGGATATGCAAAGCAGGGCTCTATATAACCCGCACCCAGAATCTAAATGTGTTGGAGTCTTCGGTCTCTCCATGGGAAAACTCGAGGCTGATCAGCTCGCCGATGTGCATCGGGAGTTTAGTTTCCAGGTCGTCCAACGATAAGCGCATCATCAGCTACTATTTTTGTATTTAGCTATCGAAGTTATCCCATTCGCGCGGCAGGATTGGCCTGAAGGCAATGGTCGTTAGTTTGAAAATGCATCCGTATGTTTTTTACGGATCGATTCAGGCCACTGCGCTTTGATATATGCGAGTACCTGCCAGATCTCTTTGTCGGATAGTTTCCCCCCATAAGCAGGCATAATTGATCTGTAATCAGCGCCTGCCAAATGCTGTGGTCCATATTTTGTGAATTCGAATAACATTTGGTCAGGGTGGTGCCAGGTGTGCCCAGTCTCATCGTGCGGTGGCGCCGGGAGGTATCCGTCAGCGGTTCGTATTTGCCAATTAGCTTGCCCCTCAAGTTTTGCCCCATGGCATGCAGCGCAATTCGCGCCATAGACAAGTTTTCCAGCGGCCACCGAGGTCGTATCCTCGTAGGGAATCCGCGCCATTTCCGCGCTAGAGCTACTCCATAAGGCGGTACCTATGAGGGCTGAGACGATAATCAGTCCTGATACAGCGTATTTCATAAACGCCCCCTAAAATTTAAGATCTGCGCTTAGTGTTGGTTTACCCGTTTGAATAGAAATAGTGGTTTCCCGTAACATAAAAACAAGGTCAAAGCCTAGACCGAGGCTCTGATTCCTTATGTTTTTAATAAATGGAACAATAGGTGATTTATGGATCTTTATGTAAAAGCTGTTCTCACAGTCATCGCGGGGTGTTTCTTGGTACTGGTTGGAAGCCAAATTGATTTCCCGCAGAAAGCTCATGCTGTTTCATCAAGCTCCTTGGGTGGGGACAATGATGGTGGCACCGCGGTTACGGATGACGGGATGGTGTACTTCATGACCACAGGCAGGGATATTATTTATTGCTACCGGTCTGACTGTAAAAAGGTCTACGAAGACTAATAAAGAAACCCCTAAGGCGCCGGCGGGTATCAGCGATGCCTTAGCGGAACAGGAGTGACGTCATCCTGACATCATAAATGAAACATGCATGAGGGATGCCAAGAGATTAATGCGTCTGCTAAACTTATCTCAGCTTGAATGATCATAAATAACGCAAAGAGCATTGCTCGATCACCTTGTATTTACAGTGAGAGGAATTGTTGCGTCGAGTGACCTCTATCGCTCGGCTCTGGGCAAGGAGGCCCTTACGTTTGCTGAAGGACGAAAAGCTCCAGCGTTCGGTCGGCAGAAGATTGATCTGCAGGAATATGGCAAGGAGTTTGAACCTAGAGCAAACACTCCTAAACCTGGGCCTGCTGACTTATGCTTTGCCAGAACAGAATCACTGGACGCGGCAATAAATCACTTAGAGCCGCTAGGCGTAGAAATTTGTGAAGGTCTGGTTGATCGCGTGGGCGCGATGGGATCCACACGTTCTGTTTACATTCATGATCCGGATATGAAACCGGTAGAATCATCCGGTTACCCCGAATTTTCTTAATTCATACCATCTAGGTGTGTCTAAGCATTCATAAGTGGAGCGGGTAGGGGGAATCGAACCCCCATCACCAGCTTGGAAGGCTGGGGTAATAGCCTTTATACGATACCCGCAAGCTATTGAATTCAAAAAATTTGGAAATCTAGATCTGTCCTGTTGCAATATTCCGCCGGCCTACTGACACGGTACGCATTTTTGAACTGTCCGGCCGGCGCGAAGTATAACGCCCCTCCGATAAAAGTACAGTCTCCGGAATGGTCGGGGCAGATCCCTCTCGCAATTTCATTTTCTCCGGATCTTAAGTTTGTAGAGAGCTAATTATTTAATATCTCTCTATAGGTTGAATGGGTTAGAGTCCAACCTTACTAATAAATATCTGATTGAAATTTAAGTCTCAGTGCTGGAAAGGGGACATCGGTGAAAAAATCTTTTTGTGCACAGGTCGTGACAATTGTCTCAATCCTGATGAGTATCGCAGCTACGAAGCTTTCAGCAGACGAAATGACTGTTTGGGCAAAGGTCAATTCTAACTCCGAGACAAGTATGTTTGCTCAGTATGCACGGGAACTGGGACTAGAGGAGGCTTTAGATACTAGGGATCTGATCATTCCTTGGACTTTATTCGTACCGAACAATGACGCATTTGCCAGATTGCCCGACGAACTCAGGGTCAAAATGACAAACGATGAGGCGTTTAGACGGAAGATCATAACCTCTCATATGGTATTGGGTGCTTCAGTTTCGGTTGACGGGATCGGTAGCGGTAACACGCTTACTACCGCGAGCGGCCAAGAACTAGATCTGATTCAACGCGATGATCTGTATGTGAAGGATGTTGTAGTCACTGTGAAAGATCTGGTCGGATCCAATGGTGTAATCCATTTGGTCGAGTGTGTAATGTATGTTCAACCCAGTGTAGATGATGATCGTTTGACGGCCGTTCAGAAATCAAAGTTTGAGCAAACTGCTTGCTGCCTAGCTGATAGCCGGACCGACTTACATCACCAAGCTCTCTTAAAGAGAAAGTAACCCCATCGATCCCTGCGCCGACGATTACATACGCGATTGAATCGGGCGCGGTTCCCGACGAGGCATTCCAATCGCTGGAACACTCGTTTCATTCATTGCTCTAGTTTTTTAGTGTGTTTTTTGTAGATTATCCTTTCTTCATCTCTTCTCCACAGACTCACCAACGTTTCTCCCATCTGTTCTCTTGCGACTAGCTTGTAATTTACGCAACGAAACGAGAGGAGATTAAAATGAAACAACTAGTATGTGCGCTTCTATTAGCTACGAGTGCAACCACCATATCTGCTAACTCCGTCGAATCCAGATTGCCGGAGCATATCGGCTTCGGCTCTGGTGCAGTATTGGGTGCTGTAGTAGGAGGTCCTGTGGGAGTTGTTGTGGGCAGTAGTTTGGGTGCTTTGATTGGACATGACGTGGTTCAAGAGCGTGCCTTGGCGCAGAAGAATCAGGAACTGTCGGATTTAAATCGTGAGATCAGNGTNGCNCGATCTCAACTGGCACAGTTAAATGCCGCGCGGGTTTCTAAAGAAGCCGAGTTGGTTACCCTTCGCAAGTTATTGTCAGACTTGTCGGTGGCTGTGCATTTCGATGTTGACTCAGCGATGACAGCTCAGCGTTATCGTCAGGCACTCGAGGCGATCGCCGAGGCGTCACGATCCGTCGATGGTTTGACAGTCAGGTTGGTGGGACACGCAGATCCACGCGGGTCGGAGACCTATAATCAGCGCTTGAGTGAGGCTCGTGCATTGTCCGTGGAAAAGGTGCTTCAAGATGGTGGTGCGTCACCGACGACGATTCAAACGGAGGGTCGCGGCGAGAAACAGGCGCTCGCCGATGGTCGTTGTGGCCTCTACGCTATGGACCGTCGGGTAGACGTTGAATTGAACTTCGATCGGAAGCCTCAGAATGAAGGTCTTTATTCCTTACGCTGATGAGTCGGGCGGTGACAATGCTCCCCTTGTTCCATATGACAACCGAGTGATGCGTGTGGTGCGCAGCACTTCTCTAGGAGACCATAAAAATGCAGTCAGTCAGAGCATCACGGCGATCGAGCACGAGCGAGCTAAATATCATTTCGAGCCAAAAAAGCGGTATGGTGACACTTTGGGCACGGNAACAATTGATTTTTAAGTTGACAGGAGGCGCGATGAATTCACATATCGTGGTAGTCGAGGATGATGTTGATCAACTTGCCAACTACTCCTATGCCCTTACAAAGAAGGGTTTTAAGGTATCTGGGTATGAGTCTGTCGATGAGATTCAGCACGCGCTTTCTGGAAAACCTAGTCTCGTCCTTCTTGATATTCATTTAGGTCGTGACCCAGACGCAGGGTTTGGCATCTGTCAGTGGTTACTGGACCGTTATCCCGGATTACCAGTGATTTTCTTGACCAGCCGGACCGACGAAATTGATCAGATTTTTGGTCTGCGGCTTGGCGCTTGGGACTACCTGACTAAGCCAATTTCAACTGCGTTGCTTGTGGAGAAGGTTGCGGCCGTACTGAAGCGAGCTAGCCGCGCAACGAGTGGGCTTGAGACCGTGCTAAGCGAAGGCGGGTTGATCGTTGACCCAGAACGTGCACAGGTGTCGTATCAAGGACAACCCGTGAGTCTCACCATCACAGAGCTGGCTATCCTCGAGGCTTTGATGCGAGCTCAGGGGGCGGTTTTGACCTATGATCAACTGGCCGAACGTACGAGGCAGACCGTGGTAACCAATAATACCTTAAGCACTCATATCAAACACATCAGGCGAAAATTGAAGGTGATTGATNANTCGTTTGATGCNNTAATCAACGTNTACGGNACNGGCTACCGTTGGGAGACACCGCCTGGATGATGTTAAGTNTAAGGANCAAGCTTTTTATGTTTGTTCCGGTATTTGCNNTNGTTCCCTGGCTTGGATACCAAACCTTTCAGAAGCTTCAGCATTTTGCCACTCAGGCACAATCTGAGGCTTTACGTGTTCTGGCACAGAGTCTCCAACCGGAACTAGACGCCTTTTTACGGCCCGACTCCCAACCCGGTTCTCGGTTTGTCCCAGAACCCATGCGACGCGAGCCTATACTCGATGGATTCTTCGATGAATGGCCAGCGACCGGTTATGTATTGGATGATGACCGGATCTCGCTCAAGCTTGGCCAATTTGACGATCAGATCGCGTTTGCGCTCGAGGTCAATGACTCGACCCGATTCTATCAGGAGCCACTATTTGGACGATCTGAAGCAGCTCCCTTCGATGCTGTCCGTTTGCGTCTGTCGAGTCGATCTTTAAGCACCGAGATTCTATTAGCGACAGAGGGTTCAGGACCATTTGATGTAGTAATCTCCACGACGGCGCCGGCCTTGCAGAAAAAACTTCGTATCAAAGCTTATTGGTGGGAATTTTCGGGGGGCTACCGGCTTGAGTGGGTCATGGCTGCAAATGATGTCGTGAGTCGAAGACTACAGTTGATCCAATTTGATCATAACTGGATCGAGCCAACCGAGCGCCAATATCAATTTAGTATCGAACCGCTAATTGGCCGCGTTCAACAGCTGGCACGTCGACTCTCCGGAGAGACACGGCAGATTATGGTGGTCGACAGCGATGGTCTCGTGATCGCCAAGACCCCGCCACCAGAAGGAATGCCGACGCTTTTGGCCTCCGACGCATGGCGCTCGGATCCAGTCATCACCGACCAAGACATTCGTATCAGTGTACCTTTNACGACCGAAAGTGGACGCTATTCAGTGCTGATTGCTGCACCAACCAGTGAGATCGTCGGTTCTGCGCAGCAGGCGCTAGTGACACTAGCATGGCAAACCCTCGGCGTCCTCGGGCTCTTGATTTTTGGACTGTCGATCTATTCGGGTCGCTTAGCTGAGAGAATTACGAGACTCCGGCGCGAGTTGAAATCGTACCTGGATGCCCGTGACCGTTTTGCGAGGGACCCCGTTTTGTCCGATTCAGATGCCTCTGATGAGGTCGGTGAATTGAGCCGTGATGTCCAACAAGTGTTGAGAGATCTTGGGCGATATACAACATTTCTTGAGCGCATCCCGAGGACACTGCGGCATGAATTAAGTAATCCAATGAGCGCAGTCCAGACAAGTCTNGAGTTACTGTCNGATGAGCANGATCCTGATCAGCAAGCGAGGCTTCGCGCGACNGCCCATAGGGGAATTCAGAAACTTGAATCAACACTAGCAAAAGTTACAGAGGCGGCGAGTCTTGAAGAGGCCCTCCGTGACGAGGATCAACACGGATTCGATGTGGCGNGNGTGACACGGGANGCNGTNGAGAGTATCGCNCGCACCGTGACNAGCCTCCGCTGGGTNACNGATATTCCCGAAACACCGATGTTAGTTTTGGGTAATGATCTACGGTTCGAACAGATGCTGGATAAGTTACTCGACAATGCACGTGACTTTACGACAGAGGGCGGCGTTATCACGGTGGGATTGAGTGATCACGTAAATTCTGTTGTGCTATGGGTTGAGAATGAGGGGCCCTCGCTTCGTATTCAGGACGGAGTTGACGCGTTCCAGATGTTTTCTGGGACCCGGAATGATTCAACTGGCACACACTTGGGCCTTGGGTTGTATGTGGTTCGGCTTATCGCTGAATCCATGGGGGCACGGATGGCGATTGGTAACACCGAACGAGGAGTGCGAGTTGAAGTCACAGGGATTTGTGTGCCTTGATTCAAGCGGAGTAATGAGAATTCCCTGAGGGTGATCTATGCCTAGAGGAGGATTGATGCGAATTAGTTGCGTTCAATACACAGCAGAGCCGGATTTGGCGGTAAGTGAATCACGTCTTTATCCCCTCCTCGATCAGGCGGTTCAGGGGGGCGCTCAGGTTATATTGCTACCAGAGTGTGCATTGTTCCTCTCGTCAACACAGGCACAATCGCGATCCTACGCGCTTCCAATTGACTCACCAGAAGTAAAGCGATTGACCAAGTACGCGCTTACGCATCGGGTGACGTTAATAGTTGGATCGCTGATCATGCGTGTAGATGGATCCACCAGAAATCGGACCCTCGTGATAGATCACTTGGGCGAAATCGCAGCCACCTATGACAAGATACATCTGTTTGATGTGGATTTGGGATCTGGTGAAAGTTATCGGGAGAGCGCGCTGTTTGAGGCAGGAACAGCGCCAACACTGGTAACTGTTCGAGAATGGCAGGTCGGACTATCGATCTGTTTCGATTTGCGTTTTCCGTCACTGTATCGTCATTACGCCCTGTCAGGTGCCGAACTTATCGTCGTTCCAGCCGCGTTCACGAAGACTACAGGGCAGGCTCATTGGTCGACGTTGTTAAGAGCCCGTGCGATTGAAAATGGCTGTTTTATCGTTGCTGCTGCCCAATGCGGAGTTACACAGGAGGGGCGGGAGACTTATGGCCACTCCGCGGTCTTTGACCCTTGGGGGGACTGCGTCGGCATCCTTGGTAACGAGCCCGGTGTATTAACAGTAGACATCGACCGTGCTTTGGTCGCAAAGACTCGGGCGACTGTTCCTGTTATGAGCCAGCATCGAGACTTTTAGCCATAATTTGTGAATACCGAGCTAGTTGAGCAGGCAAGATTGCTCAAGTGTCTGGTAGAACACTGTAATCAGTCTCGAGGCACGATTTTCAGGACGCTATGATAATACACCATGTCCACGCTTGGGATGGGATATCTCATTTTTCGTGGTATTTAAGTTTGGAAAACTGATGGAAAGATGCTTCTCGGCCTATCGGTTTGCAGGCACTCTGAGTACTCTGTTCGATAGAAGGTTGATGGAGGACCTCGAAATGAAACAACGAATATTAGTAGTTGGTCTGTTGGTGGGAATGGTTGGGTGTGCGTCACAGGCGATTGATCAAATGAACTCAGGTCTTGGTCATGCGATGGGAGAACATATAAGCAGTCTAGAAAAAGCACTTGGTACAGCGGCAGAGGCTGTGCGAGAGGGTAATCAAACACGATATCGCTGGTTCAAGGAAAACCATATTCAGCCCTGTAATGTAGAGGTCTGGGCCGACGTAGAAGGATTGGTGCGTAAGACGAGTTGGACCGGCTATCAAGGCGCATGTGAGCAGTTTGCAAGCGGTCTGTTGAGTGTTTTCCCTGGCAAATAAAACATGGGTCTGGATCTCGATCGGTTGAAACTTGCTTGATGGCTAGCTTTCTAAAACGTTTTGGATTCTTGAATATTTAGTGCGCAGACGCCACCTCCCTCTCTAACTGGGTAGAACTTAGGACAGATTTTATTTCACGTGTTAACCGATTCTCGAATGTTGTCGTGTTGCAACCGCGAAAAATTTTAGAAATTTTCGTTTTGAGTCTAGCGATTCCGAGTGACTGTTCTTATAATGTTTGCCCTCAAACAGCAATTGGTTTCGCGCTTTGAAGGCCGAGTGCCTTTCGCAAGGGTCGAAAATTTCAAGGTAGGAATGGACTCGATGATCGAGATCAAACCCGGGCTGGATTTGCCCATCAAGGGATCACCACGGCAGGAAATCGGAAAAGCAGCGGCGGTCAAGCGTGTCGCGTTGCTTGGGTCTGATTATCCTGGCATGAAGCCCACCATGCTGGTTAGAGAAGGCGATACGGTCAAATTGGGCCAGCCACTTTTTGCTGATAAAAAGAACGAAGGCGTCCAGTTTACGTCGCCAGGGTCTGGGACGGTTGTTGAGATCAATCGTGGCGAGCGTCGGATTTTTCAATCGATTGTGATTGAAATTGATGACACAATCGCGGGCGTCAGTTTCAAGGCGCACAAGGATCTTGCTTCGTTGGGTCGCGTTGCTGTGGTTCAGGGCCTCGTAACGGGTGGCCTCTGGCCCGCCATTCGCCGCCGTCCCTATGAAAAGGTTCCCGCGATTGATTCGACACCGCACTCGATCTTTGTGAATGCGATGGACACAAATCCATTGGCTGGTGATCAATCGGTCGCGATAGGTCGACAACCTTCAGCTTTCGTTGATGGGATTTCGGTTATTTCTAAATTGACCGACGGCAAAGTGTTTGTATGCCGTGGCCCAGACGCGTCATTTGATGCCGGGACAGCGGAGGTTGCGATCTTTTCGGGTAAGCATCCGGCAGGCCTCGTTGGGACGCACATCCATCACTTGGATTCTGTGGGCGAAGGGAAGGAAGTATGGCATCTCTCAGCTCAGGACGTCATCGCAATTGGAGGCCTCTTTAAAGAGGGGGTATTATCTACCGAGCGGGTCATAAGCCTTGCTGGCCCGTCGGTAGTCAACCCACGCCTGGTCGTTACACGTGTGGGTGCATCACTCTATGAATTGACGGCTGGTGAATTGGTTGAGGGATTACACCGCGTCGTGTCTGGATCGATTCTTGGGGGCCGCACCGCGTCGGGTGTGCTCGGGTATTTGGGCCGGTACCATCAACAAGTTTCCGTGCTCGAGGAGGGCACTGAGCGTGTGCCTTTCGGATGGTTATCTCCTGGTGCCAATAAGCATTCTGTTATGGGTATCTATCTGTCAAAGTTTATGCCGAATAAGCTGTTGGATTACACCACGAACACCAACGGCTCGCCCCGGGCAATGGTTCCAGTTGGAGCGTACGAGAAGGTAATGCCGCTAGATATCCTGCCCACGCAGTTACTACGGTCACTGATCGTGGGAGATACTGATATGGCGGTGAAGCTCGGTGCTTTGGAGTTAGCGGAAGAAGATTTAGCACTCTGCACCTACGTGTGCCCTGGCAAGTACGAGTATGGACCGATCCTGCGGGATAACCTAACAACGATTGAGTCGGAGAGTTAACTTATGTCCCTACGTTTATATTTGGACCGTATCGAACCCAAGTTCAACCCCGGTGGTAAGTACGAAAAGTTTTATGCGCTTTACGAAGCCGTAGATACGATTTTTTATGCGCCAGGTACAACGACAAAATCCTCGTCCCATGTGCGTGACGGAATCGATCTCAAGCGGATAATGATCACCGTGTGGTTTTGTACCTTTCCAGCGATTTTCTTCGGAGCGTATTTTCTCGGTCAAAACGCCTCTGAAGCTATAGCAGCGGGGGCAATCGCTCCCGACGGATTGCGTGGAACTGTTATAGCAGGTTTGGCGGGCGCTGAGTTTTGGCAAGACCCATCTATTTGGTCGAACTTGGTCTACGGGTTTTCATACTTCCTGCCAATATATGTAACTGTGTTCCTTGTTGGAGGTTTCTGGGAGGTGCTTTTCGCATCAGTACGGGGTCATGAGGTCAACGAAGGCTTTTTTGTGACGTCGATCCTCTTTTCCCTGACCTGCCCGCCTGATCTTCCGCTTTGGCAGGCTGCGCTCGGGATCACGTTTGGTGTCGTCGTCGGTAAAGAAGTATTCGGAGGGACAGGGAAAAACTTCTTGAATCCGGCACTGACCGGACGAGCCTTCCTATACTTTGCCTATCCCGCCCAGATTTCAGGCGACGCGGTTTGGGTTGCTGCGGACGGTTACACAGGAGCGTCAGCGCTCGGCATAATGGCTGAAGGTGGTTTAGACGCGCTCGCGTCTGCGAATCAGGTGGTTTCTAACTTCACGTGGTTTGACGCATTTATAGGAAACGTTCCGGGATCGATCGGTGAGGTCTCAACTTTAGCGATTTTCGTTGGCGGTGCGGTGTTGCTAGTACAAGGGATCGCTAATTGGCGAATTGTCTTGGGCGTGTTCCTTGGGATGGTATTCACGTCGCTTTTATTCAATTTGATTGGCTCCGATACCAACCCCATGTTCGGCATACCGTGGTACTGGCATTTGGTAGTTGGTGGCTTTGCTTTCGGTATGATTTTTATGGCGACCGATCCCGTGTCTGCATCGATGACCAATACTGGTAAGTACTGGTACGGAGGGCTCATCGGATTAATGGCTGTACTCATAAGGGTGGTGAACCCAGCATTCCCCGAGGGGATTATGCTGGCGATCCTGTTCGGCAATTTATTTGCTCCTCTCATCGATCACTTTGTGGTTCAGGCTAACGTCAAGCGAAGGGAGTTGCGTAGTGTCGTCCAATAATGAATCAATCCGAAAGACCGTAACGGTTGCGATGGTTCTGTGCTTGGTATGCTCAGTGATAGTAAGTGCATCTGCGGTTATCCTTCGGCCAGAACAGGCCGTGAATGAAAAAGCAAATATGCAGATTAATATTCTGCAAGCGGCTGGTTTGTTTGACCCGCAACAGTCAATTCAAGCCCAGTTTCAGATCGTGACAACGCGACTTGTCAATCTGGATACAGGTGAATTTGTAAACGGGATGGATGTAGACCGTTACAACCAGCGGAAAGCGTCGAAAGATCCATCAATGAATCGTGTGCTGTCTACTGACGAAGATATCGCGTCAATCAAGCGTCAAGCAAAGATTGCGAAGGTATATTTGGTGGAGAACGGTGGGCAGATTGAGAAAATTATTCTCCCGATTCACGGATATGGACTATGGTCAACGCTTTACGGTTTCATGGCGCTTGAGGGTGACGGAAATACAGTGGCGGGGCTCGGGTTCTATGAGCACGCAGAAACACCTGGCCTTGGTGGTGAGGTTGATAACCCAAATTGGAAAAAACAATGGACCGGCAAGCAGGTCTATAAACATGATAGGGTCGCTCTTCGGCTGGTTAAGGGTGGAGCGGACCGCACAGACGCCTACGGGGTTGATGCTCTATCGGGAGCGACTCTTACCTCTCGTGGTGTCGATAATTTGGTAAAATTTTGGCTGTCGGATACTGGATTCAAGCCTTTCTTAGACAACGTAAGACAAGGACAGATCTGATGGCAAAAACAAAAGAGTTATTGTTCGATCCGGTTGTTAATGACAATCCTATTGCGCTTCAGGTTTTGGGTATCTGTTCCGCGCTTGCGGTGACCTCGAGCATGTCGGTGGCATTCGTGATGTCACTGGCCGTGATTGCAGTGACTGCATTCTCAAACCTGTTCGTATCAGTTATCCGGTCACAGATACCCAGCTCAATACGCATTATTGTGCAAATGACAATAATCGCCTCGTTAGTGATTGTTGTGGATCAGATCCTAAAGGCCTTCGCTTATGAGATATCCAAACAGCTGTCCGTATTCGTCGGCTTAATCATCACCAACTGCATCGTGATGGGTCGCGCAGAGGCCTTTGCCATGAAAAATGGTCCTATTGATTCATTCATAGATGGTATCGGTAACGGACTGGGATACAGCGCTATCCTAATGATCGTAGGATTTGTCCGAGAGCTATTCGGGTCAGGTACGCTCTTTGGTGTTGAGGTTCTGACAAAGGTTACAGAAGGTGGATGGTATTACACGAATGGAATGATGCTACTGCCGCCATCCGCTTTTTTCATTATCGGATTTTTGATTTGGGGTATCCGTGCATGGAAGACGGCACAGGTGGAAGCTGACGAGTTCAAGATCGCGCCTAACAGTAAAGTTAAGGAGGCCTAAAGTGGAGCATTACATTAGCCTGTTTGTTAAAGCGATTTTTATTGAAAATATGGCGCTCGCATTTTTCTTAGGCATGTGCACGTTTCTAGCCCTATCAAAGAACATCAAGACTGCCGTGGGACTTGGTATCGCCGTTGTTGTGGTTCTTGCGATCACTGTTCCAGTAAATAATCTGATTCTTACCGGTCTCCTTCGAGAGGGTGCGTTGACATGGATCTCGCCTGAACTATCCGACGTCGATCTCCGATTTCTGGGTCTCCTCTCATACATCGGTGTGATCGCTGCACTGGTTCAAATTCTTGAAATGTTTTTAGACAAGTATGTGCCAGCGCTCTATAACGCTCTTGGCGTGTTTCTGCCGCTGATCACAGTCAATTGTGCGATTCTTGGTGCGTCATTGTTCATGGTAGAGCGTGACTACTCATTTGGGGAATCAGTAGTTTATGGATTAGGCGCCGGTGTTGGTTGGGCTCTTGCGATAACCGCCTTGGCCGGTGTCCGTGAGAAACTCAAGTATTCGGATGTGCCAGATGGTCTTAAGGGCCTGGGTATTACATTTATAACGGTCGGACTGATGTCTCTGGGATTCATGTCCTTCTCCGGTGTGTCACTCTAAGGAGCATAGAACGTGGAAAATATGACCATCATTTTGGGCGTCGTGATGTTTACTGTGGTCGTGATCGGACTGGTTGCGATAATCTTGGCCGCCAGATCAAAGCTAGTGTCTACTGGCGATGTCATGATCACTATAAATGATAGCCCAGACCAGAGCATCCAAGTTGCCGCGGGTGGTAAGTTAATGAATACCCTCGCTGACGCGGGAATCTACCTCCCTTCTGCTTGCGGTGGCGGTGGTTCTTGTCAGCAGTGCCGGTGTGTGATCAAGACGGGTGGTGGAGATATTCTTCCAACTGAAGCATCTGCTTTTACCAAAGGAGAAGTGAAAGAAGGATGGCGGTTGTCGTGTCAAGTGGCTGTGAAGCAAGACATGAATATCGAAGTCGAACCAGAGCTCTTTGGTGTGAAGCGTTGGGAGTGCGAAGTCGTATCAAATCCCAACGTCGCGACCTTTATTAAAGAGCTAACCTTGAAGCTACCCGAGGGTGAGAGTGTCGATTTTCGCGCCGGTGGCTACGTGCAGCTTGAGGTGCCGCCCCACGTTGTAAAGTTCGAAGACTTTGATGTGGAAGAAGAATACCGCAGTGATTGGGAGCGCTTCGGCTTTTTTAACCTAGAGTCCAAAGTAGAAGAGACTGTGGTTCGTGCCTATTCTATGGCTAACTACCCTGAAGAACGTGGTGTAGTGAAATTTAATATCCGTATCGCGACGCCACCACCGGGTACTGAACTTCCTCCTGGTCAGATGAGCTCCTACACTTTCAACCTTAAGCCCGGTGACAAGATCGCGGTCTTTGGTCCGTTTGGAGAGTTTTTCGCTAAAGAAAGCGAGAATGAGATGGTCTTTATAGGTGGTGGCGCGGGAATGGCTCCTATGCGCTCGCATATTTTTGATCAATTAAAGCGGTTGAATTCTAAGCGCAAGATTTCATTTTGGTATGGCGCACGTTCACTCAGAGAAGTTTTTTACGAAGATGAGTATGATCAGTTGGCGCAAGAGAACGAAAATTTTGAGTGGCATCTGGCTCTATCCGACCCACAACCTGAGGACGATTGGCAGGGCGAGACAGGTTTCATCCATAATGTGGTACTCGAGAACTACTTGAAAGATCACCCAGCGCCCGAAGATGTCGAGTACTACATGTGTGGCCCACCTATGATGAATGCGGCAGTCATTAAGATGCTAAAGGACCTCGGTGTGGAGGATGAAAATATTATGTTGGATGACTTCGGTGGTTAATTCGCTGAATAACCTGAAAAATGCCGCCGCTTTGGCGGCATTTTTCGTCTTGGCCATGCTTGCCGGGTGTTCAAGTGATCCTGAGATCAAAAAGCTTTCCGGGCGCACGATGGGAACAAATTGGTCAGTGGTCATCGCTAACCCCATCGCCATCTACGACCAAGAGGACGTTAAAGGGGAGATTGAAACGGTTTTATTCGAGGTGAACCGGCAGATGTCTACCTATGATCCGGCAAGCGAGATTTCCCGGTTCAATCAATTTGAAGACTTCAATACCTGGTTCCCCGTCAGTGAATTATTTGCGGCAACGACGGCCAGAGCGCTGAGCTTTTCAGAGATCTCTAATGGTGGTTTTGACCCGACCGTTGGACCTCTTGTGAATCTCTGGGGCTTCGGTCCGGGGACCAGTTCTGAGGTATTGCCATCCGATGATGCAATCGCTCTTGCGATGTCGACCGTCGGCTTTTCAGCAATCGCTGTTCGTGAGTCAGACGCCGGGGCCGGTTCGGCGATTCAGAAGAAAGCAGAGAGACATTTGGATCTCTCTGCGATAGCCAAGGGCCTTGGGGTTGACGAGGTTTATGCGCTGCTGGATGATCTCGGTTACTCAAATTTTTTGGTGGAAATTGGCGGTGAAGTCCGCGTCAAAGGTGACAAAGACGGTTCCGGATGGAGAGTCGCCGTTGAGAAGCCCATAAAAGGAGATCGCGCTGTTGAGAGGTTGCTATCACTAAAAGACATGGCTCTGGCTACCTCTGGCGATTACCGAAACTACCGCGAGATAGAGGGTGTGGCTTATTCACATACGATCGACCCCTCAACGGGGCGCCCGGTAACGCACCAATTGGCCTCGGTAACAGTCGCCGACCCTGCGTGTGCGATGGCTGACGGATGGGCTACAACCCTCTTGGTTCTGGGACCGACGAGGGGTTACCAGCTCGCGGTTGCAAAAAATCTCCCAGCAATGTTTATTGAGCGAGCAGGTGATGATTTTGTCGTAAGAGAGACACCAAGGTTTGAACAGTTGTTCGGGAGAGATATTTAGTGGGTTTAGGTTTATTCCTGACAGTATTCGGTGCGTTCATATTTCTGGTGGGCATAATGGCTATTGGTGTGATGTTGGGACGACGGCCTATATCTGGAAGCTGCGGGGGAATCGGTCGACTGAATGGTGACGATGGTGAGTGCGCCCTATGTGGTGGTGACCCATCTAAGTGTGATGAGGCGGTCAATGACAAAAGCGTGGTGGGGAACATGAAAGTCAGGGCCGCAGGTCGGACAGGCGCTAAGGGAAAGGTCGCCTAATCAACTCCCTGTGAAGTATACTGATTCGATGATTTTAGAAACTCTACTCCGCAATACCCTGACGGAATCACTCGATCCGTCCGTACTCGATTTGGAAAATGAGAGTCACGGTCATAACGTCCCGGAGAACTCTGAAACGCATTTTCGGTTAGTGATCGTTTCTCAGATGTTCGACGGACTATCTCGGGTTGGACGGCATCAGTTGGTTTATAAAGCCGCCGACGAGGCCCTTCAAAAAGGCGTTCACGCGCTAGCGATGCAATGTTTTACTGAGTCGGAGTGGGCTAAAGGTCCTCAGCGCTTGAGTTCCCCGCCATGTAAGGGCGGAATGAAAAAGGATCGTCGATGAGTCTGCTTGTCGTTGCGGCGCTTTATCAATTTGTGGAGTTGCCGGATTATCGAGAATTACGGCCGGCTTTGCTAGACATCTGCACATCAAACGGTGTCCGAGGAACTTTGCTTCTCGCTGAGGAAGGAATCAATGGAACGATTGCCGGAACCCGTAAAGGAATCGACGCGGTCAGAGCTTGGCTTGATCTTGATGGACGCTTCGTCCGACTCGATTACAAAGAGTCCTTGGTGGACGCTGACAGTGTTCCGTTCTATCGCATGAAGGTGAAGCTAAAAAAAGAGATCGTTACCCTCGGTCTTCCCGGTATTAGTCCAAAAATGAGGGTTGGTCGCTACATAAAGCCGGAAGATTGGAACGAACTGATCCTAGACCCAGAGACTTTAGTCGTCGATACGCGCAACAGCTATGAATATGAGGTCGGTACATTCAAAGGGGCAGTCAATCCTGAGACCAAAACGTTCCGTGAATTTCCGAATTGGGCCTCTCAAAATTTAGATCCGAAGAAACATAAGAAAGTGGCGATGTTTTGTACCGGAGGCATCCGCTGTGAGAAGTCCACCAGCTATCTGCTCGAAAAGGGTTTCGAAGAGGTTTATCACCTAAAAGGTGGTATCTTGAACTACTTTGATCGGGTGCCCCCCACCGAGAGCACCTGGGAGGGTGAATGCTTTGTTTTTGATAACCGGGTCACTGTCAACCACAAACTGGAGCCTGGTGGATTCGATCAGTGTCATGCATGCCGACGTCCGATAACAGAAGCGGATAAGTCACGCTCAGCATTTGTGATGGGAGTGCAGTGTCATCACTGCGTCAATGAACACTCGGACAAGCGGAAAGAGCGTTTTCGTATGCGACAATTGCAGATAGAACTCGCGGAGGCCCGTGGTGAGCCCCACATAGGGATGGCCGCCCAAGAGGTAAAAGAGCGCCAGACAGTGGTGCACAGGGCTCGTGAACAGCGAAAAAAAAAGCAGCGCGAGTTTGAGTCAGAGAAGTCTGGTGGTCCTTAGGTCGTGATAGGATCAATCACTTGTTCAATGAATTCGAGAGAACCTTTCGCGATATTTTCACTCCACTGATCGGCCGCATCCTCGTTAGCGTTGTCAGAAATGTATTTCCAACAATGAAATTTGATGCCAAATAGGTGTGCTACCTTAGCCAAGGCGTAGGCCTCCATATCGACAATATCAGTAACAAGCTCGGGTTCAGTTATTACAAAGTGATCTCCAGTCCCCAGTGAGATACCGGGACCTCCAAGATCAATGTGACTGATAGCATCGAACGGTGTGTGTCCCAGTTGAAATCCAAGCGGTCGAACATCCATATCGCGTTGCACTACACGGTTGACTCGGTTCAGTCCGCATATTGAAGTGTTGAGCGCACCCGCTGTACCGTAGTTAATCAAATGAGAAGGGCGATTTTGAAGAACGGCCTCGGTAACCTTTATTGCTGCGTTGATCTTTCCAACACCTGTGTACAAGATAGGCCAACCAGGCGCGAGTTGAGCTGGTAGTTCGTCCTCGAGAGCAACGACGATAAGCGTATTCCTTGGGGTGATGATTCCCTCATTCATCATATGTCTGCAGGCTCTTGACCGGGGATTTTAGTTTGCTACGACCGTTCAGAAGTTCAAGTTCTATTAGAACGACAGTACCAACGACCTGAGCTCCCGAGTTGTTTAACAACTTTTCAGCCGCTCTGAGGGTTCCTCCTGTTGCTAGTAGATCATCAATCAGAGCCACTCGTTTTCCACCTAGTTCTCTGTCTTTTTGAATTTCCAGAGTTGCTTCTCCATACTCCAAGGCGTAGGACTCTTCGCGAACATCTCCTGGGAGTTTACCCTTCTTTCGCACCATGACCACGCCAAGATCCATCATGAGGGAGACCGGTGTCGTAAACAAAAATCCTCGGGAATCTATTCCGGCCAATAGATCAGGCTTCCATCCAGCGACGGAGTCTCGGATCAGTTCGCAAACGGTGCGCAAACGATCTGGCTGCTCAATGATTGGAGAAATGTCATAAAACAAAATTCCGGGCTTCGGAAAATTTGGATAGGTTTGGATCCAGTCATCAAGTTTGTTCGACATTGGCTTTCTCAGAAGTGTGGGGGCGGGGTACTGTCATGTATGACGTCAAGTTGTGACATTTGATCAATTAGCGGACGAACTAGATTGGCAAGTGCTTGAAGCTCTTTCGTTAGTTTTTCACGATCGCGGTTTAGAGACACTATTTCATGATTGAGGGTATCGATCTGATCTTCCAAAAATGCAATGCGTGTCTCGAGATCAGATAGAATCAGGTCCTGGCTCATCGTCTTGTAAAGTTCTCCGCTCGGCCATACTACTAGATTACTTTGCCACTGGAGTTTCTCATGCGTAAGCCACTAGGCCAACTGTTCTTGTCACTTGCTTTATCAATTATCGGCGCTCTTGTTTTGATGTTCTTATTGCCACCTTTGGGAATGGAGCCAAGTGCTGGAACAAAAATTGAGGCGGGACTGCTACTGATGATCGTAATATTGGTTGTCATGTATGCACAGGGCGCTTTGCAATCTGTTATTGCTAACCGTCGTCTTGAATCAGTTCCGGCTGGTCCTCGTGAAGAGGGAACTGTGAAGTGGTTCAACTCGACCAAAGGATTTGGTTTTATTACGCGTGAAGATGGTGATGATGTATTTGTGCATTATCGCTCGATCCGAGGCCGTGATCGGTATTTGTTGCGCGAGGGAGCGGTAGTTACCTATGTGTTGGGTCGCTCAGGAAAGGGCCCTCAGGCTGAGGATGTTGACCTCGCCTGACGATTAACCGATCAGTTCTTGTAGCACGTCTCTGTACAGATTCTTAAGGTCAGGCAAGTCTGAGATTTTAATTTCTTCATCGATTTTGTGAATCGATCGATTGACCGGTCCCAGCTCAACCAGCTCGCATCCGAGTTTGGCTATAAATCGTCCGTCTGAAGTACCGCCACCGGTTGATAGGTCGGTGGAGATTCCCATTTGCTGTTTGATCACTTTGTTGACGGCGGTCGTTAGTGTGCCGTGTTTGGTTAGGAACGGTTCACCGGAAAGGTTCCATTCGATCGATGCATGAGATCCGAGCCTATCGATCATCGTGGTCGTGATTTCCTGAATACGATCCGCTGATGTTGATGTTGAAAAGCGCCAGTTACATCTCAATACGGCAGAACCCGGGACCATATTAGTCGCTCCGGTACCTGACTCTATGTTCGATACTTGGAAGCTTGTCGGTGGGAAATAATCATTAGCCTCGCTGTCCCAGTCGACCGCAACAAGATCGATGATCAAGCGTGTTATCTTATGAATTGGATTATCGACCAGCTCAGGATAAGCTACATGGCCTTGGACGCCATGCATGGTAATGCGGGCATTCAATGAGCCTCGCCGTCCAACCCGAACCATGTCCCCAAGTGCGTCTTTTGAACTCGGCTCGCCGACGATGCAATAGTCGATTTCGGGTTTGCCTGACTGGGTCTGTCTAGCCTTCAAAATCTCAACTACAGCCACAGTACCATCGGTTGCGGGACCCTCTTCATCACTGGTCAGCAGAAAACTGATGCGGCCGTTTGGGCTGTGGCCGGTACCAAGAAACTCCTCACACGCTACGACCATTGACGCCAGCGATGATTTCATATCAGCGGCTCCCCGTCCGCGCAGGTACCCATCGTCTGTCTGTGTCGGAATAAATGGGTCAGAGCTCCATTGCTGTAAATCACCGGTGGGTACCACATCGGTATGACCTGCGAAGCAGACCATTGGGCCGTCGTTACCGAAGGTTGCCCAGAGATTTGAGACACCTTTTTGATCAATACGTTCGAGCCTGAATCCCAGACGTTCTAGCCGCTTACTAATAATTTCGAGACAGCCAGCGTCGTTAGGCGTCACCGACTCGCATCGGATTAGTTGTTCTGTGAGTTCACGAACCGGGCAGTTCATAATAGTCCTTAGTTATTCGAGTGTAGTTCATCGTTTAGTGCAACCGCAGATTTGTTGGCAAGACATTCGAGTTCACCCGTAACTGAGTTACGACGGAATAACAAATCATCTTGACCGGCGAGATCGCGAGCTTTGACGATACCAACCGTCTGACCATCTTTATCCAAAAGCTTTAACTTTGATCCCGCAGTCAGATATAAGCCTGATTCAATCGTGCACCGGTCGCCTAGCGGAATACCGAGGCCCGCATTTGCCCCTAGGAGGCATTGTTCACCGACCGAAATAACGATGTTTCCCCCACCAGACAATGTACCCATTGTAGAGGACCCGCCGCCCAGATCTGAACCATCACCAACCACAACTCCCGCAGAGATACGACCTTCGACCATCGAGACACCTAGCGTTCCAGCATTGAAGTTGATGAACCCTTCGTGCATTACGGTCGTTCCCTCTCCGAGATGTGCTCCAAGACGGATTCTTGAGGCGTCACCGATACGCACCCCATGCGGCACGACGTAGTCAGCCATCCGTGGAAACTTATCGACCGAATGAACAGTTAAAACTTCACCATGGGCCCGAGCGCGTGTCTGAGCGTGTGGGAGGTCTTTGGCATCAATCGGTCCTTCGCTCGTCCACGCGACGTTAGGTAGTAAACTAAACAAGCCTTCCAGATTAGTACCATGTGGTTGAATTTTCCGCATTGAGATCATTGATAATTTGAGATAAACCTCAGGAACAGACCTAGGCCTCTCATCTGACGCTAGAACGCAAATGACTAGAGGTTGTTCAGTACCCGCAAGGGGTGTGAGTGCTTTGAGGAGTCCCTCGGCGTCTCCATCGTCGCTCTCTTCAAGGGCCTCAAGGAAATCGTCTAGATCATCAGCTGTAATCTGCAGTGCGAGGTTTGAGCCTTCCCAGTCAAACACTTCAGAAATAATACTGACAAGTGCTGGGTCTGGTCGGCATAGCGCTTTCGGATAGTAAGTGTCAAGCCACTGGTCTTCCGAATTTTGGTGTCCAACACCGAGTCCAAATGCAAAACATTCCATGGGGTATCCTTAACCATGTAGTAGTTTGGGAATAGTGGTCCATCGATCGGGATCAAAGCCCACGGTCGTGGCTCCTGTATTGCTCATTAAGGGTCGCTTAATTAGTGTGGGCTTGTCTACGATCGCTTGGATACGGGTATTGCCTGTAAAGTTATCTTTTATCCTCTCTGGCAGCTGTCTGTAACTTGGGCCGCGAGTGTTAACCAAAGTATCTCCTACATCCCTGAGCCATTGTTCTACGGCATCGGCTGACGGAGGTTGTTTCTTGAAATCAACAAAGTCGTAGGCGATGCCATTCGCATCCAGCCACTGAAAAGTCTTCTTCATAGAATCGCAGTTTTTAATACCGTATACCGTTAGCGCCATCTGTTACCTAGTTATATATGAATTGACCCGCCGCAGGGCTTCCTTACAAGTTTCAGGTTCCGCGACTAAGGCCATTCGAACAAACCCAGCCCCTGGGTTGATACCATCTACCTCTCGGCCTAGATACTGGCCGGGAAGAACAGTCACACCAGTCGCTTCAAATAATTCTCGGCTAAAGGTATCACAGGCGCTGGGCGTCTTGGCCCAGAGATAAAAACCAGCTCCTGGATCACGGGTATCCATGCGGCCTTCTAAGATCTCAGCTGCAGAATCAAACTTATATGCGTAGAGAGCACGGTTGTTGATCACATGCTGCTCATCAGACCAAGCCAGCTCGGAGGCTTTTTGGACTGCAAGCGACATGGAGCACCCATGGTATGTCCTGTATTTCAAAAATGGCTCGATGAACTTTGAATCGCCCGCCACGAAACCGCTTCGCAGACCCGGTAAGTTTGACCGCTTTGATAAACTATGGAACACGATACATTTCGAATAATCTGTGTTCCCAGCTTTGGCGCAAACCTCGAGGAGGCCCGGTGGTGGTGAATCTCTATAGATTTCCGAATAACATTCGTCAGATGCCAACCAGAAATCAAACTCGTTTGCTTTCAGTATAAGATATTCTAGCGTTTCTTGGTTGATCACCGTTCCAGTTGGGTTGCCCGGGGTGCAGATGAAGCAGAATTGGCAATCTTTCCACACCGAGTCGGGAACAGCTAAATAATCGGGCTGTCCAGAAGGGAGGACCTGGAGGTAGTGCGGAGCTAATCCAGCCAACAAGGCGGCACCTTCGTAAATCTGATAAAACGGATTTGGCATCACGACGATAGGGCCCGCGGTCTTATTGGCTGCGGCCTGCAAAGAGGCGAAAATAGCTTCGCGCGTTCCATTCACCGGAATCACCTGAGTGCCAGGATTTATGGGTGCATGTTCTAATGAAAATCGCTTGTTGACCCATCCGGCAATGGACTGCCGAAGCGCCTCCGATCCATTGGTGGTCGGATACTTTGATATCAAGCCCATGTATTCCGTGAGGGTATCGAGCACAAACGAGGGAGGATTGTGTTGCGGTTCTCCGATTGAAAGAGGGATGGGCGTTAACCCAGCAGGTGGTCGTGCATCCTCCAGCAGTGCCGTTAATTGTTCGAACGGGTAAGGGTTTAACCTCTGAAGGTCAGGGTTCAGCATGTGACATAGCCCCGCTTAGGGCGTTAAGCTCATGCTCAAGCCGCTCTTTTAGACGACAAACAAAAACCTCATCAAAGAAATTGTTACCGCAACTAGCGGTAACATAAAAAACATCTTCAACACGTTCGCCCAGAGTCGCAATTTTAGCAGTCGACAGATCGAGTTCGAATTCAGCGAAAACCCGGCCCACCGTTGTTAATAGATCCGCACGATCTGGTGCAATTAATTCAATCAAAGTACGCTTCCCTTCCAGATCGGGACGGATCGAGACAGTGGCCGGAAGATTGAAGTACTTGTGGGTTCTTGGCGTTCTTCGCCCACCGGCTTGTTCCTTGTAATTTCCTAGAGCAGCCTGCTCCAAGCCTCTGAGGAGTGTCTCTTGGTCTTGGCTATTAGTGACGGGTTCACAAGTCGCTTCATTTTGCACAACGAAGATATCAATGGATCGTCCTGCGTCACTGGTATGCAGTTTTGCATCAAGCACGGAAAGTCCCAGATCAGAAAAGCACGCGGTCAGGTCAGCAAAAAGATGAGCACGGTTAGGTGTAGAGATCAAGACCTGTGTTGAACCTAAATCGCTTGTGGTTTGGTTAGACCCTATCGCGATCACGGTCTCATCAACTTTCGCGTTAATCAATGTTTCAAGGTGCCATGCCAATTCATCGGACGAGTGGCTGACAAAGTATTCCTGTGACCACTGCCTCCAAAAGGAATGCGCATTTTGGCGAAATGACGGTCGGACAAGCGCTAGCGCGTCGGTCTTTATTTCCTCAATATATATGCTCCGACCGGGAAGCGACTCGAGACCGCGGGTGAGAAAATCTGTTGTTCCGAAATAAAGTTGGCGCAGTAAAGTGGCTCTCCAACTAGTCCATAGTTCCGGATTAGTTGCAGTAATATCAGCCACGGTCAAACAAAACAGGTAGTCGAGGCGACGCTGATCACCAACTACTTCAGCAAACGCTTTCAGTTCGTCTGGGTCAGAAATATCCTTTCGTTGAGCGGTCATGGACATCAAAAGGTGGTTGTTGACCAGCCAACTCACCAACCGGGCATCGTATTCTGATAGCCGATGGCACTTACAGAAGTTGTACGCATCCATGGCACCGAGTTCCGAGTGATCGCCACCCCGTCCTTTTGCGATGTCATGGAATAATGCCGCGATATACAGTAATTCGATCTTGGGTAATCTTTGGGTAAGTTGGGCTACAACCGGATAGTCATTCTCAACTGTTCCGGTATAAAACCGAGTGATGTTTCGGATCAATTGTAACGTGTGGGCATCGACCGTGTAGATATGGAAAAGATCGTGCTGCATCAGCCCCATAATAGGTCCGAATTCAGGGATATATCGACTTAAAATACCGTAGAAGCGCATACGTCGAAGAATTTCTGGTAGTTTTTCCGGGTAGCGCAAGAGCTCCATGAAATAGCTAATATTCACGAGATCCGTTCTGAATGTGTCGTCGATCAGGTGTCTAGCTGTATACATCTGGCGCGTGGTCGATGCGCGTAAGCCTTTGAGCTCAGGATTCTGTGCGAGCAGTACAAAGGCTTCTAACAGTGCAGATGGATGTCGCTCGAACCCATGGGGGTGAACAAGTTCAAGATGGTTGTTCCTTGCCTGCCAACGGCTATTGATCGGTGTGACGGTCGCTTCAGATGGTTCTTTGATGACGGTTTCCTCAAAGTTCTGAAGAAGCATATCGTTGAACTCACCTACGCGAAGGGTCATGCGATAAACTTGTCGCATAAATGCTTCAATCCGCTTTTTCGTATCGGTCTCTTTAAATCCCATCATGTCAGCAACGATTGCTTGTAAATCAAACAACAACCTATTCTGTGTACGACCGGCTGCGATATGCAGTGCAAAGCGCACACGCTTTAGAAATTGTTCTGCTTCGTGGAGTAATTGGAACTCCTTTTGGGTCAGCAATCCCTCGTCAACCAACGTTATGAAACGGGTGGTACGGAAATATTTTCGGATCACCCACGTAATCGTGTGTAGATCGCGTAGGCCGCCAGGCGCGTTTTTTATATCGGGCTCGAGCCGGTTGTCAGAATCATCGTGCTTTGCGTAGCGCTCACGCTGCTCAGCAACTTTTGCTCTGTAAAATGCTTCGGTACTCCAGCTTGAATCATCAAATGCGAGTGTCTCCAGTCCCTCCAACATCTCAGCTTTTGCTACGATGGGGCGACATTCGATCAAACTGGTTGCTATGGTGATGTCACGACTCGCTAGTGCTTTGCAGTCGTCAAATGATCGGACGGCGTTACCTATGTCGAGGTTAAAATCCCAGAGCCTGGTGGTAAAGGCTGTTATGGCCTCTGAAGCGGCATCGATCTCTGGTTGTTCTCCAAGGATTAAGATATCGATGTCTGAGTAAGGATGCAGTTCGCCACGACCGTAACCACCAACAGCAAATAGCCCTAGTGGTTTATCGTTCAAGCCCGTTTCAATCCACAACGCACACAGTGCCCGATCCATCACCATCGCCCGAGCACCAAGAAGGTAGTCGACAAAGATGCCATCGGCAAATGCATTCGTGAGCAGTTTCTGCTGAGATCCAAGGTAGTCTCGAAGTCCCTTTGGGTCAAGGCTATTTGGCCTCCCTAGTTGGGTCGATAGTGGTCCGGTGATCAGTGTCATTAACTGGCCCGAGGGAAGGACTCGTCGCCTTCACGGTATGTCAGAATTTCGTAGCCGGTGGCTGTGACGAGTATTGTGTGCTCCCATTGCGCCGATAACTTTCGATCTTTGGTGACAGCAGTCCAGCCATCTGCCAACACGCGGGTATGGCGCTTGCCCTGGTTAATCATTGGTTCGATGGTGAAGGTGATTCCCTCTTTCAGCACGATGCCCGATTTTGGTCGTCCGTAATGGAGCACTTGTGGATCTTCGTGGAAAACTTTTCCAATGCCATGTCCACAGAACTCCTCGACAACCGAAAACAAGTGCTTCTCCGCATGCGTCTGAATAGCAAAACCAATGTCACCAAGATGTACGCCGGGTTTTACAAGCCCGATTCCTTCATACATACATTCTTGGGTAATTCGGATCAATCGATCTGCAAATGGTTTGACCTCCCCAACTTTGAACATTTTACTGGTGTCGCCGTGGTAGCCGTCCTTGATCACGGTAACATCTATGTTGATGATGTCGCCACGCTTCAATTGCTTATCATCGTCAGGAATCCCGTGACACACAACGTGATTGATGCTGGTGCAGATCGATTTTGGAAAGCCTCGATAATTTAGTGGCGCAGGGATCGCGTGCTGAACATTTAAAATATAATTGTGACAAATGCGGTCCAACTCACCTGTAGTGATACCTGGCTTTACGTGTTCTTCGATCATCATTAGGCATTCAGCGGCGAGCTTGCCAGCAATGCGCATTCCTTCAATATCGGCGGGGGTTTGGATACTGTGAGTCACTGCGATTCCTTAAGACATCCGCGTAGTATGCCAGATGTGGCATTCTCGTATAAAGTTGTTATACTTTGCGCCGCAAAAAAATCACGTTGGTGTTGCTAACCTGTCGATGGGGTGTCTCGCAAGAGGTAACGGCTGGGATGCTAGCGTACCTGACACAACCCCTGATAAGGAAACATCACATGGCAAACTTTAGTATGCGTGACCTGCTAAAAGCAGGTGCACATTTCGGTCACCAGACACGTTACTGGAACCCAAAAATGGCACCATTTATCTTCGGTGCACGAAATAAGATACATATCATTGATCTCGAGTTGACAGTTCCCGCGCTGGATAAAGCAGTATCGATAGTCCGCGGAATGGCACAAAACAAAAATAAGGTTTTGTTTGTTGGCACGAAACGAGCTGCCGCCAAGATTATCAAGGATCAGGCAGAACGTTCGGGCCAGCCTTATGTCAACCACCGCTGGCTGGGCGGTATGCTGACCAACTGGAAAACGATTCGTCAGTCGATTAAGCGTCTAAGAGAACTCGAGGCCAAGATGGACGATGGCACACTTGAGCAGCTCTCGAAGAAAGAGGCATTGGATTTATCTCGTCAGCTTGAAAAGCTGGAGCGTTCCATCGGTGGGATTAAAGATATGGGCGGCCTTCCGGACGCAATTTTTGTCGTCGATGTGAACCACGAAAAAATTGCAATTCAAGAAGCTAATAAGTTGGGGATATCAGTAATCGGAATAGTAGATACAAACTCCGATCCTGATGGCATTGATATAGTCATTCCAGGAAATGATGATGCGATTCGTGCGATCGAGTTGTATTCATCTGTAATCGCAGACGCCTGCATTGAGGGCGCGGCTGAGAGCTTAGGTAAGAGCGATTACGTGGAGGTTCCAGCGGAAGCTGCTGACGCGTCTGTACAAGAACTTTCCAGCGATCAGGCTTCAGGTGGAAAAAAATCAGAATCCCCAGCATTATCACCGGAAGAAGGATCTCTACCGGAGACTTCATCGGTAATTGAAGATGTGACAAAGACTGCTCTGGCTGAGAAGGAAAAAATATCCAAAGACGTGACTGTTGAACATATTGCTGATCAGACTTTGGCCGTTGATGAGCCAAGCGAAATAGCAGTAGCCAAGAAGCCGGAGGCCAAAAAAGAAAAACCTGCTGACGAAATAATGGTTGAGACAGGTGGCGATTCGCTTGAGCGCGCTCCAAAGAAGAAGGCACCAGCCAAGAAGAAAGCTGCACCAAAGAAGGCAACTTCTGACGTTGTCTCTACCGAGGCCCCCGCGGTCGACGATTCGGTCGAAGACGTGCCAAAGAAGAAGGCCCCTGCTAAGAAAAAAGCCACACCAAAGAAGGCAGCTGACGAAGTAGTAGCAGTCGACAAATCAGTCGAAGACGAGCCAAAGAAGAAGGCTCCGACCAAAAAGAAAGCTGCGCCAAAAAAGGTGGCTTCTGAAGAGAAGTCAGAGAAGAGCGCATAAGGCGCTGAAAAAGACACTTATTTTGATATTAGAGGGGACTTGAAATGGCTGTTATTTCAGCTTTGATGGTTAAGGAACTGCGTGAACGAACCGGCCTTGGCATGATGGAATGTAAAAAGGCACTGGTCGAGGCCGACGGTGATCTTGAACGGGCAATAGAAAATTTGCGCAAGTCTTCCGGTATGAAAGCTGCCAAGAAGGCTGGCCGTGTCGCGGCAGATGGTGTCGTTCGTGTTGCTATTAACGGCGGTCAGGGCACTTTACTCGAGGTCAACTCTGAAACAGATTTCGTTGCTCGCGACGACAACTTTTCAGCATTTGCAGATAAAGTCATAGCTAAAGCCGCTGAAAGCGAGACAACGGATGTTGCGTCACTTATGACCGAGGAACTTGAGAATGCGCGATCTGCACTAATTCAAAAAATTGGAGAAAATATAACTGTGCGCCGAGTCGCGAAAGTTGACGCTTCAGTAATCGGCACCTATGTCCATTCAAATGAAAAAATTGGAGTTTTGATAGGCTTAGTTGGTGGTACAGCGGAGGTCGCGAAAGATATCGCCATGCATGTAGCAGCAGTTAATCCTATGGTAGTACATCCAGACGATGTTGATCCCACCGTGATCGAGAAGGAAAGAGAAATTTTTGTTGCTCAGGCTTCGAATTCAGGGAAGCCACCTGAGATCATCGAGAAAATGGTCGGCGGTCGTATCCGGAAGTTCCTCGCAGAGATCAGTTTAGTAGAACAGCCATTTGTGAAAGATCCAGACCACACCGTTGGACAGTTGGCAGAGGCAGCTGGTGCAAGAATCATAGCTATGGTTCGATTTGAAGTGGGCGAAGGGATAGAAAAAGAAGAAATTGATTTTGCTAAGGAAGTGATGGCTCAGGCCAGAGGTAACTAGCAGGGAATCATAACAAGGCCGCGGTAGCGGCCTTTTTTTTGGAGGGAATATGGCGAAAGGTGAGCGTTCAGTGCGCTATAAAAGGATTCTATTAAAGTTATCGGGCGAAGCACTTGCTGGGGCGGATGGCTTTGGAATTAGTCCTCAAGTTCTGGATCGGATGGCTCTTGAGATTGGTCAATTAGTGGGTATCGGTGTTCAGGTTGGATTAGTGATTGGCGGTGGCAATCTGTTTCGAGGCGCTGAACTTCATAAAGCGGGCCTTGATCGTGTTACTGGCGATCATATGGGGATGCTTGCGACACTCATGAACGCGCTCGCTATGCGCGATGCTCTCGAGCGGTCTTCAATCGCTTCTCACGTTATGAGTGCCATACCGATGAGCGGCATGGTAGAACACTACGACCGCCGTAGAGCGATGCGTTATCTAGATCAGAATGACGTGGTAATTTTTGCAGCCGGTACTGGGAATCCATTTTTTACTACGGATTCAGCGGCTTGTCTGAGAGCGATTGAGGTGGATTGCGATCTTGTCTTAAAAGCGACAAAAGTTGACGGTGTTTACGATTCAGACCCCGTCAAGAATTCAGATGCGCTAAAATACGAAACATTAAATTATGAGACTGTTCTAGCAAAGCAGTTACGTGTGATGGATTTAACTGCTATTTGTTTGGTCCGTGATCACTCGATGCCAGTGAGAGTCTTCGATATGAATAAACAAGGCGCGCTTGTCTCGATCGTTCGAGGGGAAAATGAGGGTACCTTGATCGATGGAGGAAATGACTCGTGATTAGTGACATTAAAACCGATGCTAAATCCCGGATGGAAAAATCTCTTGAGGCTCTGGGTTATGCTTTTGCTAAGATACGAACCGGTCGCGCACATCCTTCGATTCTCGACGCGGTGCGAGTAGATTACTACGGATCTGATACTCCTGTGAGTCAGGTGGCAAACATTGCTGTGGAAGATGCCAGAACCTTGGCCGTAACACCTTGGGAAAAAAGCATGGTAGCTGAAATAGAAAAAGCGATTATGAAATCGGATCTAGGCTTAAACCCTGCGACCGCAGGAGAAGTAATTCGTGTGCCGATGCCGCCGTTGACTGAAGAGACACGAAAAGGCTACACCAAGCAGGCGCGTTCTGAGGCCGAGCAGTCTAGGATCGCAGTACGTAACATCCGTCGTGACGCCTTGGCTGATGTGAAAGATTTGCTTAAAGAAAAGGAGATCAGCGAAGACGAGGATCGTCGCGCCGGCGACGAGATTCAAAAAATTACTGACGATATGGTTCAGCGTATCGATCGGTTATTGCAAGAAAAAGAAGCAGACTTGATGGAAGTCTGAGGTTCATGACTGAGCATCATATTCCACAGCATATCGGTATTATCATGGATGGTAATAATCGGTGGGCTAAACTACGAGGGAAAAGAAGACTTGCGGGTCACGCTGCAGGTGCTGATTCTCTTCGTAGTGTGACCCGCAAGTGTGTTGAGCGCGGTGTTCGTAGTCTTTCTATCTTCGCGTTTTCAAGCGAAAATTGGAATCGACCTAAACTTGAAGTCGACGGTTTGATGCGTTTGTTTGAGAGAGCATTGATTGATGAACTCTCTGAATTGATTGAAAACAATATTTCCGTAAAAGTTGTTGGTGATCGCTCGCGTTTCGCTTCGTCGATGATAGATGCGATCGGACGAGCTGAGGTAGCTACTGCGAAGTGTAATCGTTTAAAGCTTAATATTCTCGCTAATTACGGGGGGCGCTGGGATATTGCCGACACGGCAAAGCGCTTGGCCGCAGAGGTCCTAAGCGGTCGATTGGCCCTCGATTCCATTGATGAGTACCTGTTCGATAATCGTCATAATCTTGCGAACCAGCCTAGTGTGGATTTATTGATCCGAACCGGTGGGGAGCNCCGAATTTCCAATTTCCTATTGTGGCAGTCGGCCTATGCCGAGCTTATTTTCACCGACATTCTTTGGCCTGATTTCGATGGCGAAGCGCTCGATACTTGCCTACAAGAGTATGCTGGCCGCGAAAGACGTTTTGGTAAGACCTCCGAGCAAGTGAGAGTTATTTAATGCTAAAAGTACGCGTTCTGACGGCGATGGTACTGTTGCCGGTCGCACTTTTGGTTCTTTTCGTTTTTCCCGAAGATGCATTTGCATTTAGTGTTGGGTTAGTTGTGTTAGTCGGTGCCTGGGAGTGGATTCGGTTGTCTGGAGTAGTCAATCGACTTGTTACGCTAAATTTATTACTCATCTTGGCAGGCGCTTTGATTTGGTCGTATTTTCTACCCCTGACTTATGTACCCGTTCTCTTGTCAATAGGCTGTATTTTTTGGATAGGGGCTTCGGCATTGGTCATTATTTATCCGAAGAGTCAAAAGCAGCTAGGTGGGAGATGTGTGAAACTTGGGTTTGGGTTGCTAGTGCTGTTGCCTGCATATGTGGCTCTCTTATATCTCCGCAGACACGAAGCGCACATGCTGCTTATAGCGGTGCTAGTGACGACAATATGGGCAGCTGATGTAGGTGCATATTTTGTTGGAAAGCATTTCGGAATATCCAAACTNGCTCCGCATGTGAGCCCTGGAAAAAGCTGGGCGGGTTTATTTGGCGGTATGGTTATTGCGCTGAGCTTAGGAATGATCTGTGTGTTGATTGGTCAGCCAGTAGGCCACTTTTTTTCACCAATGGTATGGTCCACCTTAACAGCGATTATTGCGATAACAGTNTTGTCTTCAGTGTTGGGTGATCTTTTTGAGAGCTTAATCAAGCGAGAGCAGGGTGTGAAAGACTCGAGTTCCCTCCTGCCGGGACATGGTGGTGTTCTGGACCGTATAGACTCTTTGACTGCTGCAGCGCCAATATTCGCTTTAAGCATGTACCTGACTGGCTGGCCCGTTTTATGACGATCGGTGTGGCCGTTTTTGGTGCAACAGGGTCGATAGGCGAGTCGACTCTTTCCGTGATTGAGGAGCATCCTGACCGCTTTCATTTGGAGGTTGTTAGTGCTCATAGTTCTGTCGATAAGCTGATCAGAGTTATCGATCGCTTTGAACCAGAGCACGTGATCCTTACCGATCTAGCTCAAGAAAATGCTTTGATGGAAAGGTTACCTAAGCAATTTAAAGGATCACTGGCATTTGGTGAGAATTCCCTTATTGAAGCAGCTAACGCAACGGAAGTTGATGTGATTATGGCCGCTATCGTTGGCGGTGCTGGCCTNCGTTCGACCTATGCTGCCGTNAGTTCGGGGAAGCGTATTTGTCTGGCAAACAAAGAGGCATTGGTCATGGCTGGTGAGCTGATGATAGCTGAGNCAAGGAGGAGCGGTGCAGTCCTTCTACCTATTGACTCGGAACATAACGCGATGTTTCAATGTTTGCCTGAATCCTATCTNGTTGGNGAGCAAATAGCGGGCCTGCAACAATTAATNCTCACNTGCTCGGGCGGTCCTTTTGTAGATTGGAGTATCAGTGATTTGACAAGGGTAACTCCTGCGCAAGCAGTGGCTCACCCAAACTGGTCGATGGGCCGAAAGATTTCTGTAGATTCAGCTACTCTCATGAATAAGGGTCTAGAACTGATCGAGGCCACGTATCTGTTTAGCGTACCAGAGAATATCATCGATGTAGTCATTCACCCCGAATCGATGATCCACTCGTTGGTTGAATTTATTGATGGCTCTATGCTTGCGCAGTTATCAAGTCCAGATATGCGAATACCTATCGCGCATGCGTTGGGTTTTCCAGAGCGTCTTGGAATCAAGGTTGAGCGATTATCTTTGATCGGGCTTGCCGGATTACATTTTGAAGCCGTGAGACATGACGCATTCCCGGCTTTAAATCTGGCGCGTAAAGCGAGTGCTGAAGGTGATGACCGGCCGATTATTCTCAACGCAGCAAACGAGGTTGCGGTGGAGGCATTTCTAAATGATCAGATTAATTTTACTGAAATCACTGAAATTACAGCTGATTGCTTAAACCAAATAGCCAAACAGAAGGTCTCCTCTATTAATGACGTGCTGTCACTTGATAAGATGTGTCGAAGAATTGCTGAAAGGTTTGTATCGGAGCGCAAATGATAACCACGATCATTGCCACTGTAGTTGCGTTGGGTGTGCTGGTAACAGTTCACGAGTTCGGTCACTATTGGGTCGCTAAACGTTGTGACGTGCGAGTGTTGCGGTTTTCAGTCGGTTTCGGGCGTGCGCTTTTCACTTGGAAAGATAAATCAGGGACGGAGTTTTGTGTGGCTGCGATTCCTCTTGGTGGCTATGTGAAAATGCTTGACGGCCGTGAACAACAGCTATCGGCCGCAGAGCGGTCAAAGGCCTTCGACCAGAAAACAGTGGGTCAACGATTTGCCATCGTAGCTGCCGGCCCGGGGATAAATTTTGTTTTCGCAGCAATTGTCTACGCCCTGATTAGTATGATCGGGGTGCAGAAGGCTATCCCTATCGCAGGCGAGTTGCCGTCGCAAACAGTGGTCAAAACCCAGTTACCTGCTGAAATTGTGTCGTTTGAAGGCCGGCAGATGATATCTTGGGAACGTATTTCGATTGCAATGGTCGATGTGATTGGTGACAAGACGACCGTGCAAGTCGGACTTCGACCATTGGATTCGAGCATTGTTAACAAGGTCACCATTCCGGTACCAAAAGAGTTAATCACAGACGCAAGTCCATTGGTTGCATTTGGAATCAAGCCTTGGTCTCCACCAATTGAAGCTAAACTTGGTCGCATCGTCACTGGAGGTGTTGCTGAAGCGGCTGGGCTTTTGGTTGGTGATCAAGTAATTGCCGTGAATGCTAAACCCGTTGCTGATTGGGCAGAATTTGTCAGTATGATCAAGGACGGCTATGGCTTGTCGACCGACCTCACGGTTGAGAGGGCTGGCGTTANTCANACCATNNCCGTTATNCCTGAGACGCGCNAGGGNCCTGATGGCCCGTATGGCTTTTTGGGAGTGGCTCCGGTTGTGGAGCCACTNCCACCTGAATTGGTGAGAACCATTCANGANAATCCAGTNAANGCGTTGTTAGTNGGCGNGGAACGGACCATTGAGATGAGCTGGCTGACTGTNGAGTCAATCGGGAAAATGATTTCTGGTGTCTTGTCGCCAGAAAACTTGAGCGGGCCACTTACCATCGCGAGAGTCGCNGGTGACTCCGCGAATTCTGGTTGGTATGCCTANNTAAGTTTCATNGCCTACTTGAGTGTGAGCCTGGGTGTNTTGAATCTTCTGCCAATTCCTGTGCTTGACGGAGGGCATCTGGTATTTTTCGCNTTCGAATGGTTANTNGGNAGACCTGTCCCAGANCAAGTGCAGNTACANGGCATTCGGGTCGGTATGGCCNTATTGATGGGGCTTATGTTTTTTGCCTTTTACAATGATTTGATGCGGTTGTAGACCGTCAAAGCGGGAAATTNATACATGTGTCGTATTCTATCACTGAGTATNTTTGCNCTCGCTCTCACGTTCTCAGNTCAGGCTGCAGAACNATTTAAAGCTTCTGATATNCGAATNGACGGNCTAAAGCGNGTTTCATCTGGTTCCNTNTTNGATGTTCTGACTATTCAGCCCGGTGATTTGGTNACAAACGCAGATATTTCTNTGGCAACACGNGCTCTCTTTGGGACAGGGTTTTTCGATCAGGTNGAAGTTAGTGCGGAAGGCANNGTGCTAGTNATNCANGTAACAGANAGGCCTGCCGTATCTCGGATAGAGATTGAGGGTAACAAAGCAATCAAAACAGAAGANCTGCTTGACAGCCTNCGTNNNGCNGGGATNGTTGAAGGTGAGGTNNTGAAGCGTGCGACTCTCGATCAGCTNGAGCAGGCNATTCAACGCCAATATACNAGNCGAGGNCGATATGACGCGAGTGCTAGTTCTGAAATCATTGAACAGGATCGNAATCGNGTTGGTTTGAAGATTACGATTTTTGAGGGTTCNGTCGCNACGGTTTCACGGATNGCAATNATTGGNANTAANGCNTTTNGNGACGATACGCTGCTAGANGAAATGTCCGTGACAGAAGCTGGTCTATTCACNTGGTTTTCNGGNNCNAATAACTATGAGGCGGAGAAACTTAGGGCTGATNTTGAGGCGATTCGCTCGTTTTATTTNGACCGAGGNTACGTCAANGTTGAAGTCTCAGANCCCCAAGTCGAACTTTCTGAAAATNTGGAAGATGTATTTATTACNATCACAGTAAGTGAGGGTAANGAATTTCAGGTGGGTGCTGTCAANGTAGGCGGTGAGATACCAATTGATCTCTCCCAGGCTATTGGGGAAATGACTCTACAAACTGGTGAGTTGTTNAGTCGCCGATTAGTCAACGATGCAGTCNAAACAATGACCAATGAGNTGGGTAATGCTGGNTATGCACGAGCNCAAGTCCGAGCGGTTCCTGAGATAAATAATNAAANGCAAACTGTTGATGTNACCCTCGTGGTAACACCTGGNCCTTCGGTNTATGTNCGTAGGNTNGAATTTCGTGGAAATACCGACACCTCAGATGTNGTATTGCGTCGCGAGATACCNCAGCTTGAAGCNTCTGTAAGTTCAACTGCAGCAATCGAAAAAGGTAAGATCAATCTACAACGTCTNGGCTTTTTTAGTTTGGTGCGAGTNTCTANGCGTCCGGTGCCAGATCANCCCGATCTAGTTGATGTGATTTATGATGTGACGGAACANGCATCTGGGTCTTTGTCNGCAAGTCTAGGNTTCAGTCAGGGNGAGGGCTTNCTGCTCGGCGCTTCAGTCAGTCAAAAGAACTTCTTAGGNACGGGTAACGCGCTATCNTTNAATTTGCAGAGCTCAGATTCGACTAAGGAAGCAAAGTTTTCCTTTNCCGATCCTTNCTACACCATCGATGGNGTNAGTCGCGGTATTGACCTGTACTATGCTAAGACCGATTTTGATGACAAAGGAACTGCAGATTATTCAACTGATGAGACAGGACTGGGTTTAANCTTTGGCTATCCAATTAGTGAGGACTCTCGAATTAGTTCGAGCTTTGCCGTGCAAAACACTACCCTTGATGCGAAAGTTAGCGGNTCTCGGGCAACTTATATCGATTCGTTCTTTGCNAGCGAAGGTCTAAGTAGTAGCGCAACTAGTGCTGATTTTGTTGAGTACAAGGTTGGGNTGGCTTATCGATTTGATACANTAAATAAGGCGTTCCTGCCAACTGATGGNACTCGCTATCGAGTTGGCTTTGATCTNTCNATTCCAGGNTCTGATTTNGAGTATTACACAGCAAGTTACCTCGGCGANACCTACNTTCCGGTCGTTGCGAAACAAGATGTGAGCCTCAAATTCAAGACGCGATTGAATTACGGTGATGGTTTCGGNGATTCAGACGGGCTACCTTTCCTNCGGAACTTTCTCGCNGGTGGNATTCGTACTGTTCGTGGCTATTCCTATAACAGCCTTGGGCCCNTCGACAGTAANGGGGAACGAGTNGGNGGTAATGTTCTGGTCACGGGCACAGCAGCTCTGCANTTCCCGATGCCAGGNGTGAAGGAGACTGATCAGGCGCGGTTGTCNTTGTTTACTGATACCGGACAGGTCTATGACAACANNGTAGAGATCGACGATTTGCGNTACTCAGTAGGCGCAGCCTTGGCTTGGATGACTCCGATCGGACCGCTGTCATTCACCTATTCTTCGGCNCTAAACAGTCAGGCCGGTGACAAAACAGAGGGCTTCCAGTTCTCNATTGGTTCTACTTTTTAATGGGTTANGCATTAGCTGAGCTTGCTCGGTTGACAGGGACTGAGTTAGTCGGAGATGGGTCCTTNGAGGTNACTGAACTNACCTCNTTAANGAGTGCCTCTGAGAGCAGTCTGAGCTTNTTATCCAATGACGCACGCCGAGCTGAGNTANNTAATACCAGNGCNGGAGCTGTNGTTGTCTCGCGAGCAGTGGCTGATGATCTNAANCGTGGNCTGATATCGAATGACCCCTATCAGACCTATGCNGAACTTTCGGTNTTATTTGACATGGANGGTATTCCNTTTGCTGGTTGTATTCACGTGACNGCNGTTATCGATTCGAGCGCTGTTATTGCTGACAATGTATCNATTGGTCCGGGTGCTGTGATTGGCCCTGATNCANTAGTNGGTGCAGGCTCNGTGATTGGCCCAAATGTGACGGTTTATCCNAAAACNCATATTGGCTGCGATTGTCTTATCGGAGCATCTACNGTAATCGGATATGATGGNTTTGGCTTTGCTAAATCNGAATGTGGTTGGATCAAAATCCGGCAATTGGGCGGAGTTGTGATTGGCNATGACGTAGAAATTGGTGCNGGNTGCACCATCGATNGAGGNGCGCTTGACGATACAGTGATCGGNGATGGAGTGAAACTGGATAATCAAGTTCACGTNGCCCATGGTTGTTATATTGGTGCTCGTACTGCAATAGCTGGTTATGTGGCGCTTGCGGGCGGGACCGTGATTGGAANTGACGTCACGGTGGGCGGCATGACTGGTTTTACAGGCCATTTGTCNGTCTGTGATANAGTACATATCGGTGCAAACGCACTTGTCACACAATCGATAACNNNACCTGGATCCTATCTTGGTGGATCTGGGGGTGTTATGNAGGCAAAGGATTGGNGAAAAAATGCGGTTCGTTTTAGGCAACTGGACNNNATAGTGCGCCGCCTAAANACGCTGGAAAAGCATCTGGATACTGAGAAGAGTAAGGACTTGTAATGCTTCTGGATATCAAGGAAATCCGTGAATACCTNCCNCATCGTTATCCATTTTTNCTCGTCGACCGCGTGATAGAACTTGAAATCGAAAAGNGCGTGAAGGCGGTNAAAAACGTAACTAGTAATGANGACTTCTTTAACGGTCATTTCCCGGATCATCCCGTNATGCCGGGNGTTTTAATTATTGANGCATTGGCGCAGGCTGCCGGCGTACTAGGTTTTAANACGATGGATAAAAANCCNTCACAAGGTTCGATTTACTTGTTTGTCGGGGCTGACGATGTTCGATTTAAACGNCAGGTGATTCCNGGNGANCAGCTCGTTCTGGAAGCCGAAGTNTTGCGTGTACGAGCAGGCGTTTGGAAGTTTNGTTGTCGCGCTAGTGTTGANGGNGAGACAGTCTGTACAGCCACTATTTTGTGTGCGGACAGNAANGTTTGACGAATATTCATCCACAGGCAATAGTTGNCCCGAAGGCAGAGCTAGCCCAAGACGTTGANGTNGGTCCTTTNGCCATNATCGGTCCTGNGGTAACGATTGGTGCAGGAACAGTGGTNGGTCCNCATGCCATNGTNAAAGGGCNTACTACACTTGGTGAAGGCAATCGTATTTTNCAATTCGCCTCTNTNGGCGAAGATTGCCAAGACAAAAAATATANGGGCGAGCGTACCNANCTGATTGTCGGTGACGGTAACGTTATTCGNGAAGGCGTGACACTGCATCGTGGCACAGCNCANGACCGTTCGNTNACTCGTATCGGTTCGCATAATTTACTNATGTGTTATGTCCACGTCGCGCACGACTGCNTTATNGGTGATGACGTCNTNATGGCGAATAACACAGCTATTGCTGGTCATGTGCATGTNGGTGACGGCGCAATTCTTGGTGGTGGCACGCTTGTCCATCAATTCTGTCGCATTGGTCGGTATGCAATGACAGCTGCAGGAACTGTGGTGTTGCAAGATATTCCNGCATTCGTGACGTGCTCGGGNAATCGCGCAGAAGCACATGGAATGAACGTTGAGGGAATGCGTCGCCGGGGTGTGGANACTGANGTCATAAACCGGCTTAGAGAAGCTTATAAAACGGTNTATCGTCGTGGGTTGACCTTAGANCAAGCTATTGCCGAGCTTGATCAAGACAGCGTCGGANGTNANGAAGTTAGTGNTTTTCTCGAGAGTNTAAAATCNTCCCAGCGAGGAATCGTNCGCTGATGCAGATCTGNGTGGCGGCCGGAGAGGNCTCCGGNGACCAGATTCTTGCTCCCATACTTTCTCGTGTTTCTGAGTNAGCCCCAGTGGTTTTTAGTGGCATTGGTGGNCCCCAGATGATNAAGGCAGGAATGTATCCGCTNTTTCCGATGGATCATTTATCTGTGATGGGAATCATGGAGGTNGTTCCCCGGCTCNCTAAACTTNTGTCGATACGTCANCAGATGAGGNATTATTTAGAGGCNCTGCANCCACGCGCTTTGGTCACATGTGATGCGCCTGATTTCAATTTGTCNCTTTGTGCTTTTGCGAAATCACTNGGNGTTCCGGCNNTTCATGTCGTCAGTCCTTCGGTTTGGGCGTGGCGNCAATCTAGGATNCCAAAGATNGCTCGCCAANTAGATCTNTTNTTGTGTGTATTTCCCTTCGAGCCTGCANTATACNAGGGGACNNGTCTTCGATGCGAATTCATAGGCCACCCATTGACCACNCANATAAGTTTTAACCCNGACCCTGNAGTCTCGGCTNCNGCGTTAAACCTTCCNGNNAATGGTCTGATTCTNGGTNTGTTGCCCGGCAGTCGGGAGTCCGAAGTGAAAAGATTGCTGCCTCTGTTCCTATCAGTGTTTGATCGCTTGGTGGCTGAGGATAAAGATCTAGTTGGTGTTATCCCCGCGGCCAGTGGAAACTTATACGAATTGATTCAGTCGATGGTTGGCTTGCGTCCGATGCGGGTCGTTCATGGAAAGTCTCGAGAAGTGATTGCAGCATCTAAGGCCGTTTTAGTTGCGTCCGGGACCGCGGCACTAGAGTCGGTGTTAACGGGTCGGCCAACGGTTGCGGCGTATAAAATGCATCCATGGACCTACCGACTGGTTAAAAGTAAGGTCCAAACCAAGTTTGTAACGCTTCCAAATTTTCTATCGAATCAGGCGCTAATTCCTGAACTGATCCAGGAAAACGCATCTGTAGAATCGATTGTAGACGCTATTCTACCCATGCTTAAAGAAAGTCCAGCTAATCAGTTTTTAACAGAAGCTCAAAAGATCTATGATTCCTTAGGCGGCGATGTATCTGGTCGTGCAGCAGAGGCAATTTTGGAACAGTTATCTTGAGCTTGACTATCGGAGTTGATGAAGTCGGACGAGGCCCCCTTGCGGGCCCTGTTGTGACATGTGCGGTATTGTGGCCAGATGATCACGGTATCAACCAGCTAGCTGACTCGAAAAAGCTTTCCCCGAAAAAACGCGAGGCATTGGTCCCGTTGATCCGTGAGAAAGCACTCAAGATTTGCTATGGACGTGCGGAAGTCGAGGAGATTGATGCACTCAACATCCTGCAGGCGACTATGCTCGCAATGGAGCGAGCTGTGAATGGATTAGGAGACTTAGATGAAAAGATACAAATTGACGGTAATCGGATTCCCGACGGTCTAAAAGGACGTGCCGAGGCGGTAATTGGCGGAGATGGTCTCGTGTCCGCAATTTCAGCGGCATCAATTCTTGCTAAAGTCTCGCGTGACAAAGAGATGGTGGCGTTGTCTGAGATCTATCCAGGCTATGGTCTTGAAGTGCACGCGGGCTATCCAACTAAATTGCATATCGAAGCGTTGGAACTATTGGGAGTCACACCAATCCATCGACGCTCGTTTGGTCCAGTCAGACGCATATTGGAGAGGGCATGACACAGTTCGTCCACTTAAGGACACACTCTGAATATTCGATGGTTGATGGCTTATTCCGNGTNNANGAACTCGTTGGTCAAGTAGCTNGTTATGCNATGCCNNCTGTCGCGCTAACNGACGATTCGAATNTGTTNGCATCGGTNAAATTTTATCGNGCATGTTTGTTNCGAGGNGTTCAGCCAATCATCGGTACCGATTGTTGGGTAAAAGGCGATGTTNGCTTTGGCCGACTGACNCTTATNGCAATGAATCAAGAGGGCTACAAAAATCTNNTGGAGCTCTTATCNTTAGGCTGGCTNAAAGGTCAAGACGGTGATTACGCTCTTTTGNACTGGGANTGGGTGGACNANCATNCTNCTGGATTGATTTGTCTTACGGGGGCGACGGAAGGAGAGATTGGNCGANTGGTNGCTGCCGGCCAACATGATAAGGCTGGCGNTGTTNTAGAGAAATNTCATTCAGTTTTCGCNGANCGACTCTATTTCGAATTGACCCGAGTCGGTTTGCCNGGTGAGACAGCNCTAGCGCAGTTTGGTGTAGCGGCTNCTGATCGCCTACNNATNCCATTGGTTGCGACAAATGTGGCCTGTTTCGGGCAAGTTAANGATTTTGAGGCNCATGAAACACGGGTNTGTATCCACGATAGTGTGACGCTNGATGATAAGAGGCGCGTTCATCGGCACACGCCAGAACANTGGCTAAAGTCGCAGGAGACNATGATNGAATTATTNTCNGANCTACCCGANGCCATCACCAANACCGTACGAATNGCCAAACGTTGTGGTGTTGAATTGGCNCTTGGNACCCATTTCCTGCCTGAATATCCNGTACCTNATGGANTNACGCTGGATGAATTTTTCCNNAAGTNTTCGCAAGACGGNCTGACTGNTCGTTTANAGGCTNCCNAATCCTATGGCCANNTACTTGATGAGGCTGTTTATCGTACTCGTCTGGATTTTGAAGTNGGNGTGATNCTACAAATGGGATTTCCCGGATATTTCCTTATCGTCGCAGACTTTATCCAATGGGCCAAGGATCATGCGATACCAGTGGGTCCGGGGCGAGGCTCTGGTGCNGGATCGATTGTTGCCTGGGCTCTAAAGATAACCGACCTTGACCCNATCGAACACGAGCTGCTTTTCGAACGCTTCTTAAATCCAGAGCGGGTATCGATGCCTGATTTTGANATCGANTTTTGTATGGAGGGCCGGGATCGCGTGATCGATTATGTGGCCNNGCGCTATGGCCGCTATTCCGTTAGTCAGATTGTAACCTTTGGCTCAATGGCTGCTAAGGCGGTGGTGCGTGACGTTACCCGTGTNCAGGGTAAGCCATATAGCCTCGGTGANCGACTCGCTAAGCTTATTCCATTCGAGGTTGGTGTGACTNTGGACAAGGCATTTGAGGCTGAACCNNAGCTTAAGAAACTGGTTGAGGAGGATGATGAAGTTCGCGAAGTTTGGGATATGGCTCTAAAACTNGAAGGTTTATCGCGCAATACTGGTAAACATGCTGGTGGTGTTGTAATNGCGCCCGGAAAACTNACTGANTTTACAGCNCTTCTATCAGCTGAGGATGGTTCAAGTCTGGTTACTCAGCTAGANAAGGACGATGTCGAAGCGGNGGGCCTCGTAAAGTTTGATTTCTTAGGATTGCGGACNTTAACTATCATTGATTGGGCCCTCGATTTGATTCGCGAGACCAGAGATAAGGCCCCAATNATTGAGCGGATTCCGATGGACGATCNAGAAGTGCTCCAANNACTGTGTCGNGGCGATACGACNGCGGTNTTNCAACTTGAGTCACGNGGGATGAAAGAGCTGATCCGTAGACTTAAACCAAACTCTTTTGAAGACATCGTNGCACTNGTGGCACTNTTCCGGCCNGGTCCATTGCAGTCGGGCATGGTGGATGACTTTATTAANCGGAAGCATGGTCGCGCCANGGTNGAATATCNACACCCAGATCTAGAGCCAATCCTGAAAAANACNTANGGAGTGATTCTCTATCAAGAACAGGTAATGCAGATCGCACAGGTGCTNGCGAATTACTCACTTGGTGGCGCGGACTTATTACGCCGAGCTATGGGTAAGAANAAGCCNGAAGAGATGGANANGCAGCGTGAGATTTTCCTAANCGGGACAAACGATCGAGGGATCNATCCGATCCTTGCTGGTTCAATTTTTGACTTGATGGAGAAATTCGCGGGTTACGGATTTAACAAATCGCACTCGGCCGCATATGCATTGGTGTCGTACCAAACAGCATTTTTGAAGACCCATTATCCCGCAGAATTTATGGCGGCCGTGCTGTCGTCTGATATGGATAACACGGACAAGGTGGTTCCTCTAATCGAAGAGTGCCGGCGGATGGACCTCAATGTTAGGCCACCTGATGTGAATGTGGGCGCCTTTAGATTTTCGGTGAAGGACGGGGAAGTGATTTATGGACTTGGAGCAATAAAGGGTTTAGGGGAGGGCCCAACTTCTGAATTAGTTGAATCACGCAAACTCGGTGGTTCGTTCGTGAATCTTTTTGATTTCTGTCGCCGCGTCGGCGCTAGCAAGGTGAATCGTCGTGCACTTGAAGCGTTAATTCGGGCTGGTGCGTTTGATTCTTTGGACGAACCGCGCTGGGTTTTGATGTCATCGCTAGAGGACGCGATCAGTCAGGCTGATCAAGAGGCCCGAAATGAAGCTGTTGGAATTGAAGATATGTTTGGGTTGGGTGGTGAATCTGATCCTCGTACCGCTCCTGATCCCTATCAGCCTCATCGCAGTGCCACCGGATGGTCTGAGCGCGACCTCTTACATGGCGAGAAAGAAACATTGGGGTTATACCTAACGGGTCATCCCATCGATTGGTATGCAGATGATCTGAAAGGATTGGGGGCTACACCACTTGAAAATTTGGAACGTACGAGAGATACAGTTAGGGTGGTCGGCCTGCTTGTTGGCCTTCGCGTGATTAGAAACAAGCGGGGTGATTCGTTTGGGGTTGTGACTGTTGATGACCGAACCGCAAGGATAGATGTCACCATCTTTGCAGATCTGTTCGCCGATTGCCGTGAAAAGTTGCTCGATGACGCGCTGGTAGTAATCGAAGGCAATATCAGCTTCGATGAATTCACAAATGGATTGAAGATGCGAGCGAGCAAGGTCGAGACACTCGAGGACGCGAGAAAGCTATCTGCCTCGAGTCTTAAGATTCACCTCGAAAATCGGCCTCCTGAATTTGCCGATACCTTGATTTCAACAATCCAACC
>PAWX01000039.1 GCA_002714245.1 Gammaproteobacteria bacterium
CCTTTCTTTCCTTTCTTTCCTTTCTTTCCTTTCTTTCCTTTCTTTCCTTTCTTTCCTTTCTTTCCTTTCTTTCCTTTCTTTCCTTTCTTTTCATCGAGAACTCGGTCGTGAATATTCAACTAACAAGAGATCAGCGGCTTTAGCAGAACTCAACCTGTTAAATATTTCAACAATTCCGCCGATATCCCGGAATTTGCACTTGGCCTCATGTTCAGAGCGCACCCAACGAATGAAAAATTGTATTAGTCCTTAGAGTTTCGATACTTCCGTTAGCTGAAAAAGCCAATCGCACAATCCAGAATTTCCTAGCGATCTATGTTGAAAATAAAATTGCAGATACTATTTTTTATGCTATAAGTATTGCAAAATAAAAAACTTGGTCGTCAAAATATGAGCTTCAAGCTTGCTGTAGAAACCTTTAGCGGGCGATTCACAGATTCAGACAAAGCCCTTGTCTCAATTATATTTAGTGATCCCTCTCAGGCCGTCTTCTATTCTGCGCACGAATTAGCAAACCAAGCGGGCGTTCATGCGTCCACGGTGGTCCGTTTGGCCCGCAAGCTAGGTTTTGATGGTTTTCCGGGAATGCGAAGAGCGCTCCAAAGTGAAACCAAGGTAGCATTTGGGCCGGGCGAAAGAGTCAGACGACGCCTGAGTAAGGCGGACGAAAGCTCGAGTCTGTCCATGCTAATACATACTGAAATCGCTGCTATCGAGGCCATAGAGGAGACGGTCTCCCAAGCCGAAATAGATAATGCGGCTAATATCCTAGTGAACGCGAAAAATATATTCATTGTTGGTCGCGGTAGCGCCGCCCCCCTGGGTGTCCATCTCGAGCGACGACTCAGACGCTGGGGGTTTCAGGTATCCATATCGCTGAACATGCAGGTTCGTGATTTAGCCGCCAGTTTGATTGGTATGGGCAGGGATGACGCGTTGATCTCATTTGCCTTTCAATCGCCTGATTCGCTTCACGCTGGCTACTCTGCGCTTCTTAAGCATTCGCAAGCAGTGGGAGCAAAATCGATCGTGATCAGTGATTCGATTGGGCCAACATTGCGCCCTAACCCAGATGCTCTACTCAGTGTCAGCAGACCGGATGAGGCAGAGTTATCGATGCGCACTGCACCGCTCCTCATGTGTGAGGCGTTGGCAATAACCTTGGCACATTTGTCACCTGAACGGGCCGTCGGGAGTTCCGAGGCCCTTGAGAAGCTTCGAAACGCATTCAGAAGCGAAGGGGATTAAATGGATTTAGCGATACGCCGAGACAGTCCTCTGATGCGACTCGTTCTGGATCCAGTGAATATCCTACTAATGATTTTGTTGGGAATCCTTTTTTACCTCGTTTTGTGGCCATTTTTGGAGCTTGTGTTGCACACGATCACGTGGGGCGACGGCGACCGTCGGCTCTCGCGTGACGCAGTTCCTGGCGAGTATACCTGGTTCCACTGGCTCCAAGTGACGGCTAGTCCGCTCTCGGAACGCATGCTATACGCACCGCTGGTAAATACTCTTATCACAGGGGTCATCTCGACGGTAATCGCATTGATCGTCGGGGGTGGCCTTGCCTGGTGTGTAATCCGCTCAGATATGCCCGGTAAAGGATGGTTACAGCCGGTCCTGACCCTGCCATATATCGTCCCATCGTTCGCGATCGCCTTGGCCTGGGAGACTGTCTTTCGTAGCCCCAAGGTTGGGGGCCAACCTGGTCTGTACGAGACCGTTCTGGGGATCCCACCCCCGGAATGGGTTTCTTATGGCACGTTTCCGATATCAATTACATTAGCGATGCACTACTTTCCATTCGCTTACCTTCTTGTCGCTGGCGCTCTGGCTACTATTGACTCGCAGATGGAAGAAGGCGCCCTGCTCTCAGGTGCATCGCGGATGATGATCTTACGCCGGATCACTTTTCCTGTCGTTGCCCCAGCCTTTGCGGCGGCGTTCGTTCTCACGTTTGGAAAAACCATCGGCCAGTTCGCACTACCGTTTTTGCTGGGTGCACCGACTCAGTTCCATACAATCGCCACAATGGTTTACGCAAACTTAGCGCTCGGTCTCGACTCAATGGCGTACGTATTAGCCATTCTTCTTATTTTAATGTCTTTACTCGCGATTTGGGCATCCAACAAATTCGTTGGAAACAACGCTCGTCGTTTCGAAACGATCAGTGGAAAAGGATTTAGGAGCCGTCAGGTCGCACTTGGTGGATGGCGCTGGCCTATCTTTTGGAGCGTGGCAACGTTTGGGTTTGTGGTGGGGATCCTTCCGCTAATTTTACTCGGGTATCAGTCACTGATGCTGATCGACGGCTTTTTCAATCTCAGTAATCTGACCATGCATTTTTGGACAGGACAGTCCGATCCAGAGATTGCGATGGGGGAACCCGGGGTTCTGCATAATACAAATATCTTAGGAGCAGCCTGGAACACGATTGAACTAGCCTTCTTTTCAGCTGTGATAGCGTCTTTGGTCGGCCTGGTAATAGCTTATATCGTGGTCAGGAAGGAGAGTAATCCATTAGCCAAGATGTTGGACCAGATTGCTTTTATCCCCTTCCTGTTCCCATCGATCGCCTTCGGCGCGATGTATCTAACTATGTTTGCTGAGCCCCGTGGCCCAATCCCAGCTCTCTACGGCACGTTTACGCTGTTAGTATTAATTTCAGTAGTAAATCGACTGCCCTACTCCGTAAAAACTGGTGTAACCGCAGTGACGCAGATCGGGAGGGAACTAGAGGAAGCTGCAGAGGTCGCGGGCGCGAGTTGGGGTCGACGTTTCAGGAAGATAATCGCACCGCTTGCGAGCTCCGGGGTGGTGACAGGCATGATGGTCAGTTTTGTGGGTGTGATGAGAGAACTGTCCCTGATCATTCTGCTGATTACACCCTCGACAAGGGTCTTAATGACGGTCGGTTTCAACTACGCAGAGGAAGGCCTTACGCAACTCTCTAATGCATTGGTCCTGATCGTAGCCATGATCACGATAGCCGGTGAACTGATTCTGTGGTGGGCAGGGAAAAGCAGACTCGTTCAATTACGCGAAAAGCAATCTTAAAGGTTAAATAAAGATGGCCAGCATTGAAATTGAGAATTTGACCAAACGTTATGGCGCTACGACGGCCCTGGATAACGTATCTTTAAAAATCGAGTCTGGCGAGTTTCTGGTCTTACTTGGACCATCCGGGTGTGGAAAGACGACACTATTACGTTGTCTGGCAGGGTTAGAAACGCCCGACGAGGGTGAGATATATATGGACGGAGAACTCGTATTCTCCTCCAAACTCAATAGAATCGTACCGCCCGGTAAGCGCAACCTCGGGATGGTCTTTCAGAGTTACGCGTTGTGGCCGCACATGACCGTACGCAACAACGTAAAGTTCGGACTCGATGTCCTAAACCTATCTGAGTCCGACTCGAAAGACCGGCTTGATCAGGTATTAAAAGATCTTGGTATGGGCGACCTGCAGAATCGCTATCCTTCTGAACTATCGGGTGGCCAACAGCAACGGGTTGCTCTGGCGCGGCTACTGGCGACGAAACCACCAGTGTTCTTAATGGACGAGCCCTTATCGAACCTAGACGCCCGGCTCCGGATGGACATGAGGGTCGAACTAAAAAAATTTCAGGCATCCACCGGGTCCACGACAGTGTACGTTACGCACGATCAGACCGAGGCCATGACCATGTCGACCCGTGTCGTGGTGATGCGAGATGGGCGTATACAGCAAGTGTCACCACCCTCTCAGCTGTATAAGCGTCCAGAGAATACCTTCGTCGCTGACTTTATCGGGATGCCCCGAATTAATCTCATTAAGGCGAATCGGTCCGATGGAAAAAATCGCCTGTACAGCAACGGAGATATCGACATCGACATCGGGTGGGACGAGGCACCTAGCAGCATAGTAGTTGGGGCACGTCCTGAAGACCTTAAAATATCGAAAGAAGAGCTAAAAGGTAGCCAGGCTTACGAGGTTTCCTCCGTGCTACCCAACGGCCCCGAAACAATTATCCAACTTACGAGAGGAGGAACAATTCTACTTGCTCGAATTGGTCACGAAATAGACCTACATGAAGGAGAGAAAGTCACGGTTCAGTTTGATCAAAAGGCGCTCAATGTCTACGACGCCAAAAGTGGAGCCCTTTTGGGTCCGCCTATCGATACAAACGGGACCAACTGATGCGCTCCGAGATGGTTCTTGGAGCGTCAAAAAACCCACTTGGGAGGAACTATTATGAAAACGGAAATAAAAATAAAAAAGGCGTTTAAGCGAGGATTAACAATCGCTGCCGTGTCCGCTTGCATGCTGTCCGGTAGTAATACCTTCGCGGATGATGCTTGGCTGAAATCCGCTGGGCTCGGACCTTACGCGCCCGCGAAACAAGACTGGGCAGCTATCGAGAAGGCGGCCAAGGCGGAGGGCAAAGTAGTTATCTACTCAGTCTCATCACGTATCGCTAAACTAGCACCAAAGTTTGAAGAAAAATATGGGATTGAGGTCGAGGGATACGATATTCCTTCAGATCTCCAACTCGAAAAATTCCGACGGGAACACAAGGCTGGCGTTTACAGTGTCGACGTTCTTTTTAATGCTGAGGCACCTATGCTGCTCAATGAGGCGCTACCAGACAAATTGGTCTGGAATTTTGTGCCGGAAAATATTGCCGGAGAGCTAAGTGCTGGTGAAAAAGAGCCTTTATTAGTACAGAGGCACAGTAGCCGTGTAGTGTATTACAACACGGCATTGAACCCCAATGGCCCTCCGATTGACTCATTGTGGGACCTGACGCGTGAGGAATGGAAGGGCAGAACGCTTCTGCCGAGCCCGCTTGAGGACGGTATTTCAGCTAATTTTATGCAGACTATCTTGCTCAACTCGGACGCTATGGAAGCTGCGTACAAAGAGGAGTTCGGTAAGGATGTCGAGTACTCGAAGGCGGTATTGAAGGCAGTCAAAAAGAATCCTCTTATCGATAAACCAACGGCTTCGATGGAATGGCTCCATCGCTTCTTGAACAACGAGCCGGTGTTCCAGGGATCAACTACCAAGATCTTCAAGAACGTTGCCGACGTCAAGCAAGACAAAGCTCCTATAGGCATCACGACTTTTTCCAAAATGCGGAAGAATAAAAAAGATGTTTATGCTGCCGAGCCTATTTATAACTTGAAACCCGCATTCGGAGTCAGCTACCCCACCTCCCTGATGGTGGCGGATATGGCGCCGCATCCCAACGCGGCGAAACTTCTCATCCGCTACATGATGGAAGACGGTTTCAAGCCTTGGAACGAGCCAGGCGACTACGCGGCCCGGGCACCAGTCGAGGCGCGTCAAGTTAAGGACTATGGATTGCCAGCCTTTAATGATCTGGGACTAATACCCTTGGACCCTGACCAGGTTTACAATTCAAAGTATGAATTCTTAGCTCTTTACCTATCACTAAATTAAAAAACCTTGGATGGCGCCACACTCAAAATGCGGCGCCATCCTATCCTTTGCCAGTTGCTGGCAAAGACACAAAACCGGTTCAACCGTTAAGGACACATGAATGATCCACGCCATTCTATTCGATGCAGGCGATATTCTTTACAGCAAACCGAGTCGTCAGCAAGCTTTCGATACATTTTTGCTGTCTCGTGGTTACGCTGCCTCGAAAGATCCGGACCCGATAGCAAAGGAAATGCGTTTAAAAGCCCACGCGGGACAAATGACCGAGCTAGAGTTTTTTGAGAGATTAATGGCACATCATGGTGTGAATCATCCGAAAGATGTTGAGGATGGGATTGAATTACTCCACGCGGAACAGCGAAAAGTGATCTTCTTCGACGGCGTAGCAGATACTCTATTTGAATTAAAACGACAGGGATTCAAGCTAGGAATCGTAACGAACACCTATAACTCTCGGCAGGAGAAATATAAATGGTTTGCTGCGCTAGGGATCGACCAGGTGTGGGATACGTATGCAAATTCCTGTGATTTAAAGATTATTAAGCCAGATCCAGCCATCTATATGGCGGCTCTAGATCCTATAGGGGTACACCCCCAAAACGCAGCCTTTGTGGGGCACGCAAAAAAAGAATTAGACGGCGCCAAGGCGTTAGATATAACAACCATTCGGTTTAACCCAGATCCTGATTGCCTTGAGGCGGACTTTACGGCTAATTCATTCAGAGACATCCTCGACTTGTCATGCATCGTCGAATCGGCGAACACCATGTCGGCCAATAAGCCGTCGATATGACATTATTCGGTCTGATTCTAAATCTAGTCGCGGCAGCGATTCTGCTTATTTGGTCGGTCAAACTAGTACAATCTGGTATTGAGAGGGCGTACGGTTCGAGGATACGTCGTGCGCTACAGCAAGCAGGCAGCCGAAGGGTCCAATCTGCCACATTTGGTTTAATGCTAGCAATCCTACTGCAAAGTTCCACAGCAGTTGCTGTTCTGACAGCGAGCTTCGCCTCAACTGGCCTGATAGCACCCTCGGTTGGAATCGCGGCGGTGCTTGGAGCTGACCTCGGCTCGGCATTGGTCGTACAAATTCTATCCTTCAATCTAAGTTGGCTGATTCCGATTTTTCTGATCGCGGGAGGTATTGGTGTTTTCAAGGGCAAGACTCCTCGGGCCAAACAGACAGGGCGCGTTCTGGTTGGAATAGCTCTGATTCTCATTTCACTCGCCATGCTAGGCGAGGCAACTCAGCCACTCCAGCACAACACGTTTGTTCCGCTTGCGGTCGATTACCTAAAAGCGGACCCATTAACGGCCTTCCTAGTTGGTGGAATTTTTACATGGCTGATCCACTCAAGTATCGCTGCCCTGCTACTCATTATCGCCTTCCTGGNGCAGGGAATAATCCCATTCGATGTGGCCGTAGCTCTGGTCCTCGGAGCAAATGTCGGAGGAGCCTTAATAGCAGTGATCCTCACAAGGGAGGCTGATAAAACCGCACGTTTGGTTACTGTGGGTAATCTTTGGTTACGTGGCATGGTCGCTGTTCTTATATTAATAGCGGTACAAATCTGGCCCGTGCCCGAAAAATTCGTCGAAGATGCGAATGTTCATTACTTGGTCGGATTTCACGTCGGACTTAACTTTGCTCTGGTTGTCTTAGGGCTTCCCCTTGTCCGGCGAGTGGAACTGATTCTCGACAAACTAATCTCCTCAGACAATTCGGCCACAAATGGCGTCGGGGCCAACAGACCGAGCGTATTAGAGAACGAAAAGATTCACATACCNACCCACGCCCTCACCAGTACCACCCGCGAACTGTTGTATCTTTCGGAACTCGTACAAAAAATGTTCGAGCCAGTNATGGAGCTCTTCGAAAAATGGGACAAACCCCTAATTGACGACCTGCAGGCACTGGAGATTGAGGTCAACAGCGTTCATAAACGCGTTAAGGGTTATGTCACCGAGGTCATTCGTCATAACCTCACCGAAGAAGAATTGAGACGTAGTCACGAGCTGGTTATGTATGCAGACAACATGGAAGCTGCGGGAGACGTTATTGTAAAAANCCTGTTCAAGCTCGCGGCGACACAAAACAAGAAAGCGCTCATTTTCTCTGACGAGGGACGNGAAGAACTGACGACTCTGCACAACCGGATTCTCGTGAACATGCAATTAGCAATGAACGTACTTCTGTCGAGTGACCTCGAGAGCGCACGGCAACTGGTTCGGGAAAAGGGGGCCGTTGGAACGATCGTACTGGAAAGTCACCGTAACCATTTAGATAGGCTTCGAGATGGGGATTCTGCGAGCCTTCGATCCAGTAACATCCACATCGAAACATTGAGAGCGCTGAGACAAGTCAACTCCGCTTTCTCGTCGATCGCGTATTCATTAGTCGCAGAACGCAGCCGTATNGGATAGTTCATCTCTCGGGCTAAACACGATCCTGACATTTTCAATTGAAGAGGCCCGGTTTTNAGGCACCTGCGACACTAAGACCTTCGAGTTTAGATTTTAAGCACGTCAACAAGACTAAAAATAAAGACTCGCCCATTAAAAAGGGAGCTNANNAGCTCCCTTCGCGAAATGGTAATCTCGAGCGATCACATTTCAGTGGGNTGGCGCGTGCCCTCAGGAGTTACCCCGAACCTCACTACGGCAACCAACATCACTCAAAATTAGACTCAATTCACTAGACATTNGATCACCTCCTTTAAATTNCTGCNGAACATGGCGCTAACATACTTGATCCATTCATGGTGTCAATNCAAAAGGGTTTNCGCGTCGCTNTAAATGNAAGNACCCCNAATAAACNNAGCATCTCCATNAGCAATNACACATANCTCAATATGCCACTCCTCCCGANCGANGGAATTNTAGGCATCGGAGACATACCTTTTTAGTCCAAAGGTAATANAGAAATCATATAGAGCNATCCGANNCCTCCGGGGCNCANAAAANNGCAGANCGCCNNGTGTCACACTCTCCNAGTCNGAGNGATCCCATTTTTGAAAACCTTCGAAGAAAACCTCGATCGCGGTAAATTCGCTCTTAGTGCTTCCATGTGGATTATATTGCGCGTTATATAGAGTAGGTTAGCGTATGAAAACAATCCGCAAAACAAAGGACGGAGTAATGAAAAAAATAGTACTCTCTGCACCGCTCGGGGCCCTTGCTTTCCCAGCGTCTGTAGACACGATTGATCAAAAGTGGATGACCATCTCCACGAGGTAGCCTGTTGAAAACTTATGAACCCGATAAACATTTTGTAACATCAAGCTAACCAAAATATTTCTTCAATTTGAGGTAACCCTGATGCAAATAACGCTTCTCGACGGAGGGCTAGGACAGGAAATATACCGTCGATCAAAGCTCACGGAAGCACTCCTCTGGTCCGTGGAGGCGATGCTCAAGGAGCCAGAGATTGTTACAGAGGTGCACCTCGAGTTTATCTTAGCAGGCGCTGAAATATGTACCCTGAATACCTATGTAGCTACGCCTACAAGGCTCCGAAATTCGAATCGTGAAGATGACTTCGAGCTGATACACTCGATGGCCGATCAAGCTGTCCGGGAAGCCATCCAGAACAGCAAACTTCCCATCAAAGTGGCTGGTTGCCTCCCACCTCTGCACGGTAGCTATCTAGGGATGCCCTCCCGCACTAAAAACAGTATGTCGGACGAATATGCGCAGATAGTCCAACTACATCCCACGGTCGATCTGTGGATCATAGAGACAATGACCAACCCGCTCGAAGCAGAGGCCGCGGTCACGGCTGGCCTAGAAAGCGGCAAACCGGTTTTCCTGGCCTACCGTCTAGAAAAAAACGGTAAGCTTAAGTCAGGACAAACACTCAGAGAGGTTAAGGGTTGCTTTGACCATAGGGACCTCAATGGGATCCTTATAAACTGTAGCGAGCCTGAAATCATAAGCGATCACATAGCGGAGTTGTCGGACTTTGATATGCCATTTGGTGCATACGGAAATGGGTTTGTGAGTGTGGAGCCACTTGCCCGTGGTGAGTCCGTGTTTAAGCTAGAGGCTCGTGAAGATCTATCACCAACAAAATACGCCGATTACGTAGACCAATGGATATCAGTAGGTGCGACCATCGTTGGAGGCTGCTGTGAGATCTCGCCCTCACACATTCAAGAGGTAAAGCGTCGTCTCTAGAAAATTGAATATTAGATCTGGGTCAGTTAAGGAAGGACCGCTAGATTTTCGGTACGAGCTAGACGTTGGGCCAAACGAAGGCTTACCTTTTTTTCAGGCAATGCCCTTATTGATGAATTCATGACCCAGATCAAGCGTCTACGTTCGGTCTCATGATTAAACCAGTTTAATAATAAGACTTTCGATGCCTACGGCTTGTAGCAACTTCTATAATAAGGATTTAGAGGGCGATGACCATTGAGGCCCGAGTAAATCATCCGAAGGAAAATCAAATGAGGATACTTGAATGATATTTTTCGCTACCTATGAGTGCTTCCCAGAAAAAAAAGAACAGGCTCAATCGTTCTTCGCAAATATGTCCGCCGAACAGATCGCTGCCGAGATGCCGCCGAATGTAAAACTACTGGCACGGTATCACGATGTACCCAACGGTACAGGCATCACCATTCTAGAAACCGACGATCAAGAAGCGATGACCGCATGGACCCTGGGCTGGGCAACAATGTGTCACTTCCCAATTTTGAAGCCCATGCTCGACGACAACGCAGCCCGAGCCCTAATAAAGCAATTAGAAGCAGGAGCTGGATCATAGTCGACCAACCGACAAATTAATCAAAATAGAATGTAGCGAGAGACCGAACGCATGCGGTGTTCGGAGTTTTTTCACGGTCGATTTTGATCTGTATATCAACGCGATCAAACAAATACAGTTAAAGGGGAGTTCTATGTTCGTTAAAGGTACAATCACCCTGTCCAAGGGGTTCGAAACTTGGAAAAACATGGTCAGCGCAAACGAGACGAAAATGAGGAAAATCGGTTTTCGCATAGTGTACGCGGGCACAGCTGTCGGGGATGACTCGCAACTAACGGTAATCATGCAATTCGATTCCCCACAGGCGTTAGAGGAATTTAAAAACGATGCGGAATTGACAAGAGAACGCATCGAAGCCGGGGTTAACATGGAAACCGCCGTCATGACACCAATGACAGATCTGTCGATCACCAATGTTCCGAGTTGAAATCAATACAGCGTGATGGTTGTACGTCTCGAGATGATTGGGGAATCTGGTTCTATGACTAAACGACGATTGGGTTTCTTTCAGGTGTCTTTTAGCCATTTTTTGCGATTAACAGGAGGGTCCACTTCAAGGTTTATGAATAAATTCAATCACTTGAAATGTTGGAGCTAGGCGGGATCGGGGCTTGGTGTTGGAGTTTATATGTTCATGGGGACAAATGTTTATAACATCGGCTGAGGAATGATTAGAAAAAATAGGGTGTATGAAGACCGCTACAGAAGCGGTCTTTCTATTCCACGCAGTCTAAGTACTCATCTTTCCGTGGGACCACCAGCATCTTCCCATGCGGAAACACCACCCAAGTCACTGGCCTTGTCATATCCCATATCGACCAAAGCTTTACCGGTTAGGGCCACCATCCCGCCGGCTCCGCAAATTACGAAAATTTTTTTATCAGTAGAAATCTGATCGTTATAAAAATCAGTTGACGGATCCGCTACAAATTCGATCACGCCACGAGAAATACGGAGGCAATCTATCGACTTTTTCACCTAGTCAATAGTTACCAGTTAGTGATCGAGANTAATGACACATTAACATCGGTTCAAATAGCCACTTCCGTCACCATGATCTTGCACCTCTTTATATCTTTATATCTTTATATCTTTATATCTTGAGCTCTTTCATAATCTGCTCGGTTGGAATCTAGGATTTCTTACTTCCAGCCCTGTTTCCAAGTATCGCTATTTTTTAAGTCATGCCAGTCTACAGCAATGATTTTCTTATTAATTACCGATTCCAACGCACAGTGTACAACCACGCCACCCTCATCGAATTTAACCTCAACGACTAGAAAATGTTTCTCTTTGTTCTTGGGTTTAACTGCCGTCCATTTGCTTTGAAACAATTTCGCAGGATTAATTTGATTCATCCGGATACCTAAAGGAATTTAGTAGCAAACTCGTTGCTATGGACAGAATGACTTCCTTGGCCTCATTCTGCTATTTAATCATTAAATTGGCAGGGCTAGTCGCCCCTACAAAAAGTCTGATAAATAATCGGGTAGTTGCCAACTATATTAGCCAGCCGTTTATTGATGAAAAAGGTTTTGGAATAGATTGAGATAAAAAATAATTAACACGAATTGAAGCTACGCGTCAGTGGAAACGCTTTTAAGCTTTAGCTTGCGGTTGTTCAATTTTTATGGCGTCGCTTGAGAGACCATTGGCTTGTAATTTGAGGTTCCATCCTAACTAAAAACCCAACGGTCACGAGATTAAAATTCGTTTGTCGACCAATTACTCAGAGTGGGGACGTTTTTAGTGCTGTTGATATTGGCTGTAAGCGCATGTGTCATTTTTGGACCAGGCCTCTGGGTCTCTTACGTGTTGAAAAAGTATAATCGTGAGCCGGAATCGAATTTCCCAGGAACCGGTGGAGAGTTAGCGCGTCATTTGTTGGATCGATACAACTTGCAAGACGTTAAAGTGGTCGTGACAGAAACCGGAGATCACTACAGTCCAGAAGATCGTTCAGTAGCGCTCACTAAGGATAAATTCAACGGAAAAACACTGGCTTCCATTGTGATAGCAGCACATNAGTGTGGACACGCGANCCANCATGCGAATCGTGAGCCACTTTTTTTGTTGCGGCACCGATTGGCCCAGTCGGCTCACAGCGCGCAGATCGTTGGTTCAGCATTGTTGGCAGCGAGTCCCGTTGTTGGTGGTTTGACCATGATGCCTCATTTGAGCATCTTGTCCTTTTCCGGGGCCTTTTTAGTTCTCGGATACGGACTTGTCGTGCAACTAGTCACTCTGCCAGTCGAATTGGATGCAAGCTTCAAAAAGGCGCTACCACTCCTTAATACCGGATATATTTCGGAAGCGCAGTTAGGTCCCTCAAAAATCATTTTACGAGCAGCTGCTCTGACCTATGTCGCCGGTACTTTAATGCAAATACTTAACTTTTGGCGTTGGATTGCGGTATTGCGACGNTGACTGATGATCATCGAAAATTNAAGCTCTTCACAGCCGGCGACATCATTGAGGCGCNTCTGCTTCAAGCTTTCCTGAGGTCACAAGGTATAGACGCGGTTATTAGAAATGAAAGTTTGCAAACTGGTCTGGGTGAGCTTCCATTCGTCGAATTGTGGCCAGAGGTCTGGTTGATACGGGTGCGGGACCGGGATAAGGCGCGTCAGTTATTAGCTGGATTCATTAGTGGGGAGACGATAGGCGAGTGGAGTTGTCCGATATGCGGCGAACGGAATCCAGATACGTTCGAATTATGCTGGGTATGTGCAAAAGTACCAACTGATGAAACGGATGAATTCAGAGCTTGAGACGTCTTGAAATTAGGGTAAAAAAAGCTGAATCGCTATACCACTAATAAGCAGACAGATTCCAAACAAAACTTGATCTAATCGCGTCGTGAACATCACTTAATCTCACTTCTATTGGATTGAGCGTAATTATGCGAATTGATTATGGAGCGATATGGGAGAGATCAGGGTTTGGTGGTGGAGTTTACACTTACTTGAAGACCTATGTTTCTTACATCGGCTGAAGAGCGATCAGCAAAAATAGAGGTGTATGAAGACCGCTACAGAGGCGGTCCTTCTATTCGACGCGGTTCAGGTATTCAACTTTCCGTCGGACCCCCGGCATCTTTCCATGCGGNAAAGCCACCCAAGTTACGAACGTTGTCGTATCCCATATCGACCAAAGTTTTACCGGTTAAAGCCGCCATCCCGCCGGCACCGCAAATTACTAAAATTTCTTTATCTGTAGAAATCTGATCGTTATAAAAATCAGTTGATGGATCCGCTACAAATTCGATCATGCCACGAGGAATTCGGAGAGCGTCTTTCACTGTTCCAGACTGATCGATTTCTTTGCCATCACGAACATCGATGACTACTGCATTACCGGAATCCATGAGAGAAACAGCGTCCGCAACACCAATGGTTGGCACTAACGCGTTAGCTTCACTCAGAAAATCTTGGGCCGTCTTTTTCATATTTAATCCTCCTCTCGACTTTTTCACTTAGTCAATAGTTGCCAGTTAGTGACCACGAATAATGACATATAAAAATCGGTCCAAATAGCCACCTCCGTTACCATGATCTCTCCGCTCGTCACCTCTTGAGCTCTTCTATGTCCTGCTCGATTGGAATCTAGAATTTCTTGCCTAGCATGTTGGCTTCGGTTACGTTTCTCAATTCAATGAGGATCTCGTTATTACAGGAATCGAAACTGGCGGGTTCTGGAACTGTAATATACAAAGGATGATCTCACTCATTTCAGGAGGTTAATTTGATCACAGCAATTCTCAAATTTGACATAAGCAATACGTTCGCGCAGTGGGAACAAGCTTTTTACATTCACCAACCAATCGCTAGGGCAGCAGGTTTATTTGAGTTGTATCACGGCCACGAGCCAGGCAACGATAAGCGAGTAATAGTGATTGTGAACTGCTTGAGTGAAGATCACATGCAAAAATTTGTTGAGGCTAATGGGGAGGCCATGGCCTCGTCCGGCC
>PAWX01000040.1 GCA_002714245.1 Gammaproteobacteria bacterium
TGTATGCACGTGAAAAATGAAACAGTCGAATGCGCGCGGCACCGGTTACGTCTTCAAATGTCAGGACAGCGTGCGTACGGCGCCCCGGAATGGTCGCCTGCGAGGTAATCTCGCCCTGAAATAGCTGCGGTACCCCTGGTTTTGAATCAGCGATGTTCACGAGCGTAGTTCGGTCCTCGTAGCGCGCTGGTAAATGGAACAACAGATCTCGTAGTGAGAATAAGCCAAGCCGGTTTAGTGCGTGCTCAACCTTTGGACCGACGCCCTTGAGAGCCTGCAGTTCGCTAGGCAGCCTGGTGTCTGGCATTGAGTTCGGGGCCAACTTGTTTTCTGATGACATCAATCAATAGTTCGATGGCCTCCATTCTTGGAAATTGCTTTCTCCATGCCACGGCTACAATTCGTGATGGTTCAGGCTTTGTGAAGGGCTTTGTTGTTAGAAAACCGGGCGCGTAGTTTTCGAGACCAGCCGCAGAGGCAGGGAGGACGGTTACTCCGAGACCTGACGCCACCATGTGCCTCAGGGTTTCCAGTGAGCTGCCTTCGGCGACTAAATTGTCTCTATTATAGACCGATTGCAAAAGCGCAGGACAGGCATCAATGACTTGGTCGCGGAAGCAATGCCCTTCGCCGAGCAACAAAACATTTTCAGTATGTAAATTTTTCGGAGGAATACTTTGTTCCGAAGACCATGGATGCTTCGCTGGGAGCAAGACCTCAAATGGTTCGGTGTATAGTTCGCGAACTTCTATGTCTGGCTCGGTAAAGGGCAAGGCTACAATGATGGCGTCAAGTTGCCCTTTTTTTAGCATCTGACGCAACGTCCCCGTGAAACTCTCTTCAATATATAGCTTCAGTCTCGGTTCGGCTGTCTTGAGTGCGGGGAGGAGGGATGGAAATAAATACGGGCCTATCGTATAGATTGCGCCTATCCGGAGTGGAGCGAGAAAGGGATCTTTCAGATGATCTGATAGCTCCTTAAATGAATCGACTTCGCGAAGGATATCGCGAGCTTTCTCGACTAGCTGTTCTGCGACTGCAGTTAAATGGACCCCTGACTTGCTGCGCTCGAAAAGGGTAACGCCCAGCTCATCTTCGAGTCGCTTCACACCGATGGACAGGGTAGGCTGACTGACAAAGCATCTCGAGGCTGCGCGTCCGAAATGTTTTTCGTCCGCCACGGCGATAATATATCGAATTTCTGTGAGGGTCATTGTTATGTCTAATCCTTGGGATATTCTCATCCTAGGCTGTGGCCGGTTAGGTGGCAACCTGAAAACTGAGCTCGAGTCAGAAAAATTTCGCGTGCTGGGGGTGCGAAGATCACAGGTAGAAGACGATGCGACCTTTTTGAGTCTCGACTTAGACCTATCAGAAAGCTGGAACCGGTTAGCAAACCTTCCGCTTTCTGAAAATGCGGTGATCGTGGCGATCGTAACACCGGACGTTCGGACTGAGGATGCATATCGTCGGCGATATGTCGGGGTATCAGCAAGGCTTAGATACTTTGCCTCGTTACTAGGTCGCGGGCATCGTGTGGTTTGGGTGAGCTCCACCACTGTATTTGGGCAGAATCAGACGGGCCTATTGGATGAGTTGGTTTTGCCAGTGCCGGATCATTGGAGAGGAATTCTTGTGAAGGAAGCAGAGGACAATATTTCAGAAATTCAGGCAAAAACCACTATCTTACGATTCGCGGGCCTTTATACAGCGCAAAGTCTTGACCGATTAAGAGATCCGGTGATGCGCAAAAAGTTGAATCCTGAATTGGTATCTAATCGCATCCACCGAGAGGATGCTGTTAACTGGTTACGTAGGTTGGTAATAGATCATCATAATCATGCGGCCACGCCCAATCTTGTTCACGGCGTCGATCACGGGTCGACTCAATACCGCCAGATCTTTGATCGTTTAGACGGTACTCGATCACAAATTCATTCTGCTAAGGCCGGTCGAATTATTACTACCAGATACAGAGCTCAGATGCCTGCACTACGACATCCGACTTTGGACTCGGTGCTTACCCGACCATGACGCCATCTACTTCAACTCTAGCCCCCTTCGGTAAAGCGGCCACACCGATTGCGGCTCGTGCTGGGAAAGGTGCCTCAAAGAATTCGTCCATAACCTGATTAACAACTGGGAAATGATCAAGATTTGTCAGGAAAACATTGACCTTGGCCAAGTGATTCAGTGAGCCTCCGGCCGCTTCGCAGACTGCTTTAAGGTTAGTGAATGCCTGACGCACTTCTGCTTCGATGTCACCTTCAACCAAAAGCATACTGTCGGGAATTAAAGGAATTTGGCCAGATAAATAAAGTGTTTGACCAACCTTTACAGCTTGAGAGTAGGTCCCGATAGCGGCAGGTGCATCTTCTGTAGCAATAAAACTCTTATTCATGACTAGGCCCGTACACGTGAGATTTTCATGACCGCCTTGATCCGACGAATATGGCGAACAACATTTGCAAGATGTTGTCTGTCACGAACGCCAACTTCAATAACGATCACACTGATCTTAGCATCTCTCTCTTCGCGATTTATTCGATCGATGGCTGCCCCAGCGACTGAAACAGCAGATGCTATTTTAGCAATAACGCCTATTTGTGCCTCAACTTGGATTCTGAGCGCTGTGTAGAACTCTCCGTTGAGATCATCATCCCAAGTTAAGAAAACACATTTTTCCGGATTATCCCGGATCTCTGATACGTTGTGGCAGGTCTCGTGGTGAATAACCATGCCACGCCCTTTCGAGATGTGTCCGACGGTCGGATCGCCTGGAATCGGACGGCAGCATTTTGCGTAACTGGTTAGCAATCCCTCGGAGCCTTTTATTGCTAGCGGGCTCGCGTCATTAGTTCGTGAAAGCTTAGCTGGTTCAGTATCCGCGTCCGGCATCAGCCTCCGCGCCACGGAGTAAGCTACTCTGTTACCGAGCCCAATGTCTTCTAATATGTCATCAAATTCCGCTAATTCTGCGTCACCGACAAGTTGTTGTTTCTGCAGATCAGTGACTTGATCGAAGCTCGATTCAAGATTTGCAAGTGCTCGATTTAAAAGACGTTGTCCTAAACTAACAGACTCTGAACGCTGTTGATTTTTCAAGAAATGACGGATTGCCGATCGCGCTTTCCCGGACACCACAAATGACAACCAGCCCAGATTTGGTTTTGCGTGTTTTGCGGTAACAACCTCGACTGTTTGTCCTGACTGCAAAACTGTAGAGAGGGGCGCTAAGGCCTTGTCGATGCGGCAGGCCACGCAACGATTTCCAACATCGGTGTGAACCGCATATGCAAAGTCAACGGCCGTTGCTCCTGTTGATAATTCCATGATTTTACCCTTCGGGGTAAAAATATAGATNTCNTCGGGAAACAGATCAATTTTAACGTTTTCAATNAACTCGAGTGAATTACCCGCGCGTTGTTGGATCTCTAGAAGNCCCTGAACCCAGCGGTTNGTGCGNTGNACTGCNGCCGTGTCGTCCGAGCCTGCTTTGTAAAGCCAATGTGCTGCNATTCCTCCTGAGGCCATCGCGTCCATTTCTGATGTACGAATCTGAATTTCGATAGGNACGCCATGCATGCCAAATAATGTNGTGTGNANACTCTGGTAACCGTTCGCNTTNGGNATAGCAATGTAATCCTTAAAACGTCCGGGTCTTGGCTTGTATAAATTATGTACAATNCCAAGGGCACGATAACAATCATCGACNGATTCGGTCACGATTCGAAACGCATANACGTCCATAATGTCAGAGAANGACTTNCTCTGGTCNCACATCTTACGATANATNCTATTNGCGGCNTTNTCGCGACCCTCGACNCGGCCTTTGATACTTGTGTTTTCGAGGGCGCCTTCAAGCGATTCAAGAATTTCGGCAACAATCTTTTTTCGGTTTCCAGNAANATTTTGAACAGCACGTTCAATGCGCTCAATCCGCATTGGATACATNGCTCGATAAGCCAGNTCATGGAGTTCGCTNCGGAGTTCATACATACCTAATCTATTCGCGATAGGGCTGTAGATATCGAGTGTTTCTTTGGCAATGCGCCGGCGTTTTTCTGGATTNAGAGGNCCAATAGTTCGCATGTTATGGAGTCTGTCCGCGAGTTTGACAATGATCACACGGATATCACGAGCCATCGCAAGCGTCATTTTCTGGAAGTTTTCTGCTTGAGCCTCTGCTCGGGTTTCAAAACTAATATGGTTTAANTTGCTTACCCCATCGACAAGTTCTGCAACAGCCTCACCGAATTGGTCTTTTANTGCACCTTTCGCAATCCCNGTGTCCTCAATAACGTCATGTAACATCGCNGCCATAAGACTTTGATGATCCATTCGCATATCTGNNAGGATTTCAGCAACTTGNAGTGGATGAATGATGTANGGATCGCCGGACCTACGTTTTTGTCCGTCATGGGCTTGCTCTGAGTAAAGATATGCGCGNCTGACCCTANGAATTTCATCATCTTCAAGGTAACTGGTCAGACGACTGCATAAGCCGTCAATTGTTTCGACGGCGGCATTCATGCTCTAGAAATCGTTATCGAAAATAGGTTGACGNGGCTCGAAGCGTGCACGAGCCAATTCGAGTTCGGCTTCTGTTTTCGCGTCCTCAGCATCTAGCNCCTCCCTATTGATAAGNCCCTCNGCAATCTCGCGAAGGGCGATAACTGTTGGTTTATCGTTCTCTTCNGTCACNAGCGGNTCCTTNCCGCCGGTTGAAAGCTGGCGAGCACGACGGGTTCCTAGCATTACCAGTTCGAANCGATTCTCAACGTTTTCGAGACAATCTTCGACGGTTACTCGAGCCATGCTTAATCTCCANGAANNATTNGTTAATCTCANANTATANGCAATTTATTGTTAACCGAGAAGANGNTCTAAAAATCTTGGGTTTTTGGAGTGGATTCGCGCACGTCGTTGTCGGTAGCTCAAGATAATCGACCTTANTTGNTCCAGTGTGNTNTTGAAATCATCATTGATGATCCAGTAGTCAAAATGANTTGCNTGACTGATTGTTTCATCAGCTTCATCCATACGAGCNTCAATAATNANAGTATCGTCTTGATTGCGCTCTANNAGTCTTTCTCGGAGTACCTNTCTTGTTGGNGGCAGGATNAATATAGAAACAGCCTCGGGAGCTATTTGCCGAACTTGGGCTGCCCCTTGCCAATCGATTTCTAGAATNACGTCTATTCCCGAGGCNAGTTGTGCTTCAACTGCCNTCNTAGATGTCCCNTAATANTNNGTAAATACCTCGGCATGNTCAAAAAGAGCTTCAGATTCAATTAGCTTTTNGAATTCGGANGNGGATACAAAGTGATAATCACGGCCATCCNTTTCNCCAGACCGAGGGCTCCGAGTCGTGTGCGANATACTGACTGCGAGATCCGTAATGCTCTCTACTGCAGNGGCTATNAGACTNGTTTTGCCGGCGCCGGATGGCGCTGATATCACAAATAATTGGCCANAAGGCATGAAAGATCCAGTTGAGNCAGTCATAATGAATTTCAGNNNGTAATCTTAGTNTAATTAGAGAGGTTCTGCTATGCGTCCAAGCGGTCGCGCNTGNAATGCAATGCGTCCAATTTCTTTTATCCGNCGATTTTCATGTCATGCAGCGGGCTCTGTATTAGTTGNGTTTGGTGATACTCGCGTGCTTGTNACAGCATCTGTCGCGGACCAGGTNCCACGTTGGATGAAAGGGAAAGGACAGGGCTGGGTAACAGCAGANTATGGCATGTTACCGGGGTCGACGCATACGCGATCTGATCGGGAAGCGACTCGNGGTAAACAGTCTGGACGCACACAAGAAATTCAGCGCCTAATCGGCCGCTCTTTGCGAGCAGCNGTGGATTTGAAGAAACTGGGCGAGCGCCAAATCACAATTGATTGTGACGTGTTACAGGCAGATGGNGGAACNCGAACGGCCTCAATCACAGGCGGTATGGTTGCCNTNGTCGACGCGTTANATTTTATGAAACGCAATNGNATNCTGACAGAAGACCCTCTGATTGGTTTCGTTGCTGCTGTCTCTGTTGGGGTTTATAAAGGCATACCAGTATTGGATCTCGATTATCCGGAGGATTCGAATGCTGATTCTGACCTNAATCTTGTAATGGCCGAGGGTCCTAGGCTGATCGAGATTCAAGGAACAGCCGAGGAAGCGCCTTTCAGTCGAAAAGAGCTGAATNCCTTATTGGANCTAGGNGAGCNGGGTATCGCAGAGCTTATCGAAGCGCAGAAAGCNGCACTAGCNGATCTNTAAGAGTCNGNGTCGACACTAAGTGAAATATCGTAGTCCACAACAAGCGGCACGCGATCATCAAANGGTNTTTTAGTAACATACCCAGCGGCTAGCACCNGACGTGAAATTTNTTGAGAAACTAATTGCAGATCTGTTCGCCAANCCCCGGGATTTGGCATCTTAAANACATCGGCCGNNGGGAACCAGCTGTATGCGGGTTCATTNACAAAAACCTCTCGAAAGGCNTCCACNTACCCAATATCATTTAANAGATGATCTAGCCAATGACGGTCNTCTTTNGTGAATCCTGGAGANTCGTTNTGTTGATGCCATTCCTCNACATCGAGTGTTCGGGCAGCGACACCAAANTCCCCACAGAAGACGAAATGTCTGCGTTTCTTACGGATTTTACGCATCCAGATTTCTAACGATTCGATGAAAGCGCCTCGTAGTTCCTTTGCNTCACTGGTTGGAGATGGAGGAAGAATCGACACAATGCTGACGTGGTCGAAATCGGCCTGAATGTATCGGCCATCGCGATCTAAGTCNTAGGAACCNAGACCTCGCATTACTGCCTTNGGTGTATGACGCGTGAATATAGCNACNCCGCCTCTTCCNTCATCCTCNCCTTCAAAGTAGAAAGGTACAAAGCCCTCGGGGCAAAAGCGCGCNTCNTTANTTACTTTNTATTCGCGNACGCGAATATCCTGGAGGCAGATCANATCTGCGTCCTTACTTGCAAGCCATTCGGTTAAGCCTTGTTTAACAGCCGAAACGAGTCCNTTACAGCGNAGGCTGANTATCCGCATCAAAAGANTTTCTATCCCTGNAGTGAGAGACCAGAAGAACTGGTGTACTATTTTTNCTNNCNCATTGTAACGTTAGANGTNTNNTATGTCCCCATATAAGCGGTCCTTTTTGGAATTAGCTCTTGANNCNNGTGCNNTNAAGTTCGGTGAATTCATCCTGAAGTCGGGCCGCGTTAGTCCGTATTTTTTTAATGCGTCTGCNATCTCAGGNGGTNGTCAGCTNCAAATTNTGGGTCGCTGTTATCGTGATGCGATNATTGACAAAGGGGTTCGTTTCGACGGATTGTTTGGTCCGGCTTATAAAGGAATTCCGCTNGCCANTTCNGTTGCNATGGCNTTNGCGGAGGCNGATCAGGACNATCCGTTGTCNTTNAATCGGAAAGAAGTCAAGACCCATGGGGAGGGNGGNTTACTTCTTGGCGCACCTNTAANGGGNCAGATTTTAGCGATTGATGATGTNGTGACNGCNGGAACCGCGGTTAGAGAGTCNTTCAAATTTATNNCGAATCACGGCGCNACTTTAAGTTCATTTTGNGTGGCTGTTGATAGACAGGAACGAGGTCAGGANGGATCANGNTNTGCGCTTTCAGAGCTGGCNGACNTTTTTANTTTAANNCCAATCTCCATTGTNACCCTNGATGATATTCTGGCTTTTACCANTGATGACCCGAGATTCGCCTCTNATGTTGCACCACGTATTGATGNATATCGCTCTCAATATGGAGCCCTGATTTAGTTGTGNTTTCTCAATATTTGCGTGCCAACGCCCTGATCTGTAAAGATCTCTAAAAGCACTGAGTGCGGAANGCGTCCGTCAATAATATGAGCGCTGTTGACGCCNGTATTAACTGCAGANAGTGCGCANCCNACCTTGGGNAGCATACCACCAGAAATTGTGCCATCGTCGATCAACGCNTTNNCNTCNTCAGTAACAATTCCNGTTACAACTTTTCCAGCTTTATCCAAAACNCCGGCTGTATTGGTAAGGAGNATTAGTTTTTCNGCTTTTAAAACCTCAGCTAATTTTCCTGCAACTAAATCTGCATTGATATTGTAAGACTCNCCNTNAGGNCCAGCNCCAATCGGTGCTACAACTGGAATCACNTTNTTTTCAGTCAACATAGTCAGNACTCTAGTATCGATGGACTCAACCTGACCGACATGACCGATATCAATNATCTCTGGAGCTTCAAGTTCAGGACTTTTTCGTTCAATCTTCAGCTGTCTTGCGCGGATGAATCGACCGTCCTTGCCGGTTATNCCCATTGCGNGNCCACCCGCAAGANTNAGAAGATTCACGATCTCCTTATTGACCTGACCACCGAGCACCATTTCAACAACATCCATAGTCTCTTCNTTGGTAACNCGCATCCCNTCAATGAACTTTGATTCAATATTNAACCGCTCAAGGAGCTCNCCAATCTGTGGCCCNCCACCATGNACGACGATNGGGCGCATTCCAACGACTTGCATAAGTACAATATCTCTCGCAAANGATGCTTTCAGAGNGTCATCNGTCATCGCATTGCCNCCATACTTNACNACGATAGTGCGACCAGAAAATTTCTGGATGTANGGAAGGGCCTCCGAGAGAACCTTTGCAATNTCTTTCGCGTGAGCCAGGTTTAGCATATCGATCCAAGTTCCAGTGTCGGTTCAGCCTGTTTTAGAGCATCCAGAATTGTACTCTGGATTTCTGCTAGNGCTTCNGTCGATTCCGCCTCAAAGCGTAAAACCAAATTTGGTGTCGTATTAGAACTTCGAATTANACCCCANCCAGNNTCAAGATCCACGCGAACNCCATCGATTGTCGATAAAGGAAGCCCTTNATCTGCAATGATGGANGCNACACGNTCAACAATGGCAAANTTTTCGGTGTCAGGTACTTCNATNTTGAGTTCNGGAGTTGAAACATCGTCGGGAATTGCTTCGAACATNGATGANACGGTTTGATTCGATTTCGNNAAAATTTCTAATAATCGNGCTGCCGTATAGAGTCCATCGTCAAACCCCAGCCAACGCTCTTTAAAAAAAATATGGCCACTCATTTCACCGCCCAACAGGGCACCTGTCTCTTTCATTTTAGCCTTAATAAGACTGTGCCCAGTTTTCCACATTAGAGGGTGACCGCCCGCTTGTTTGATGACAGGCCCCAGATGTCGACTACATTTAACATCATAGATGATGGTTGCCCCAGTATTTCTGCTGAGGACATCCCGGGACAGCAACATCATTAGGCGGTCGGCGAAGATCGATTGGCCTGTTTCTGTAATTAATCCTACGCGATCTCCATCACCATCAAATGCAAGGCCGAGATCACATTTCTCGGATAGCACGGAACTTATGACATCGTTAAGATTCTCCGGCTTGGACGGATCTGGGTGGTGGTTTGGAAAGGTTCCATCCACCTCCGTAAAAAGGGGGAAAACTTTGCAGCCTAGTTGTTCAAACAGCGAGCGCGCACAAACCCCGGTGACACCATTTCCGCAATCGATTGCGACTTTGAGCGGTTTCACGAGGTGAATGTCACCGATAATTTGATGAATATATGGAGAAAGTGCGTCTTCGGTGGTGAGGCTACCCTTACCTACCACTAGTTTAGACTGCGTAATCACCTCATAAAGGTTCGTGATGTCTTTACCGTAGAGCGTATGGCCGCCGATCATCATCTTCAAACCGTTGAATTTTGGCGGGTTATGACTACCGGTGACCATCACACCGGAGCCGGTCCCTAGCGTAAGTGCCGCGTGGTATAGGACCGGTGTTGGAACCATTCCTATATCAATGACCCGCATACCAGCTTTAATCAATCCGTGGTTTAAAGCATCTTGAAGCTCGGGTCCTGATAAACGACCGTCGCGTGCTGTCACGACGGTTGACTGACCTTGATGCTTGGCATAAGTCCCAATCGCTTGGCCGAGTGTTTCAACCATCTTACTGTTTAGTTGATCGGGGTGGGTGCCACGAATATCGTAAGCACGAAAAATCGTTTGACTTATCTCACTCATTAATTGGTCCCGGTGTGGCCAAAACCACCCTCTCCTCGGTGAGATGTATCGAAGTCATCAACTTCGACAAAATTTGGCTGAATTACTGGGGTAATAATCATTTGCGCGATGCGTTCACCGGGTTCAATGATCTGTGGCTCTGTGGCACGGTTCCACATAGAGATTTTCAGTTCACCTTGATAATCAGAATCAATTAGACCAACCAAATTTCCCAGCACCAGTCCGCGGTGTCCGAGCCCACTTCTCGGAAGAATCATTGCGCAGAGGCCGGGATCTTCAATGTAGATTGCGATCCCCGTCCCGATAAGCAAGGTTTCGCTGGGGGAGAGCGTTACGGCTTCACTAAGGCATGCGCGTAAATCCACACCGGCAGAGCCGAGTGTTCCGATTTCTGGAATTGGCCAATCGTTGCCCACGCGGGGATCGAGTCGTTTAAATTTAAGGTCCACCTTAGATCCTTTTAGATAAGAATTCAGAAATCAAGGTCATGATCTCCATTGCTACTTCGGCCTTGGTGCCGGGCGTTAATGGATTCTCCATGTCATTCTGGACTAGTGTTACTTGCGTATTATCCTGCCCAAAAATATCGCCATTAGCCACGCAATTGGCTATGACAGCATCCAGAGACTTTGCTAACAACTTTTCTTTTGCGTTTTCCAAAACAGAGTCTGTTTCTGCTGCAAAACCGATCACGACCGTTGGCCGTCGGCGACCGTTGGCAACGGCCTGGATGACGTCTGTATTTTCAGTCAACTCAAGAGTCGATAAATTATCTATCGACTTTTTCAACTTGTTAGTGGAGGGCTTTGCGGGTCGCATATCACAGACCGCTGCCGCACCAATGAAAATATCTGTATCGTCGAGAGAGTTTTCTACTGCAACCAGCATCTCTTGCGCGGTTTCGATATCGATGCGTGCGACCCCTGATGGCGTCTCCAGATGCGCTGGCCCACTGATCAGCGTGACTGATCCTCCAAGCCTGCTCGCCGCAGCCGCCAGTGCAAATCCCATCTTCCCTGAGGAACGATTTGCCAGATAGCGAACAGGATCAATCGGCTCATGAGTAGGGCCTGCGGTGATCACCACTTTCCTGTGTGCTAGTGGTCCTCGGGTAAGCTGCGATTCAAGAGTATTGACAACCTCCATCGGCTCGGTCATCCGGCCTGATCCGATATCACCGCACGCTTGTATTCCTGAGTCTGGTCCAATGACTGCAACACCAACATCGATCAGAAGCGCCAGATTCCTTTGTGTTTGCAGGTGTTTCCACATCTGCTGGTTCATAGACGGCGCGATGGCCTTGTCACATTCTGACGCTGTCCAAAGAGTGGTCAAGAGATCCGATGCTTGTCCGGATGCGAGTTGCGCCAGAGTATTAGCGGTGCAAGGGGCGATTAGAATTAGATCAGCCCAACGGGCTAATTCGATGTGGCTCATACCAGCTTCAGCTTTTGCATCAAGCACAGAAATACGAACTTCTCGATTGGTAAGCGCTTGAAATGTAAGAGGGCTGACGAATGCGGTAGCTGCCTCAGTCATCACGATCTGTACTAGAGCACCGCGGCGTTCAAGTTCTCGAGTGAGCTCGCAGGCCTTATAACAGGCGATACCACCAGTAACGCCTAGGACGATATGTCTGTTTTGCAGCCAGGATGTTTTTGTCACATATCTTCTCTTTTGATTGAAGGGCCAACCATAGCACGGGCGGCAGAAACAGCCGACGTTCGAAGCGGCGATTATTTGTCACTTGTATGTTCTTACCGGCAACGATATCATTCGCATCCATTTTTTCAGGGTCTGAGCAACAGAGGCGAATCAAATTATGCCAAAGGTGTGCCAAGTAACAGGAAAGGGTCCTGCAACTGGCAATAATGTATCGCATTCCAATATCAAGACGAAGCGTCGTTTCCTCCCGAACTTGCACTGGCATCGATTTTGGGTTGAATCGGAAGAGCGATTTGTACGTCTTCGCGTCTCTACAAAAGGCATGCGTATTATTGATAAACAAGGTATTGATGCAGTGTTAGCGGATATCCGCTCACGTGGCGAGAAGGTGTAACCCATGCGTGACAAGATTAAATTAGTATCTTCCGCTGGTACCGGTCATTACTATACGACTGACAAAAACAAGCGGAGCACCCCAGATAAGCTGGAGTTGAAAAAGTATGATCCTGTGGTACGAAAGCACGTGATCTACAAGGAAGCAAAGATCAAGTAAAGGCTTATGCCTGAACTTCCTGAGGTCGAAACAACTGCGCGAGGAATCGCTCCCTTTCTTATAGGGCAAAGGTTTGCGTCGGTTAGAGTGAATCAACCATCACTTCGATGGCCCATCCCATCCGATTTCTCACGGCGGCTGTTGAATGAAATCTGTGTTTCGGTAACTCGTCGGGCGAAATATTTACTGATTGAAACTGAGACGACCAAGATACTCTCGCATCTGGGGATGAGTGGATCGTTCCGTCTTGTTGACTCAAAAACACCATTGAAGCTTCACGATCACGTGCAGATTCAAGTTGGTGATTTGGAGCTCCGATATCATGATCCACGTAGGTTTGGATGTTTGTTGTGGGCTGATTCGGAGAGGGCAAGACAATTAATTGATGGTCTGGGTCCAGAGCCTCTATCAGATGCATTCTGCGGTGAGTGGTTATATCTACAATCCAAAAGCAGAAATATTGCTGTGAAGTCATTCATCATGACAAACTCTGTTGTTGTTGGTGTAGGTAATATCTATGCATCAGAATCGTTATTTTTAGCGGGAATTCGCCCGGCGAGGCCAGCAAATCGAATCTCACGTGCCAGATATAATGACTTGGCTACTCAAGTAAAAAACGTCTTATCTTGTGCGATTGAGGCCGGTGGGACCACGTTGCGTGATTTTGTTAATGGACAAGGTGAACCAGGGTACTTTCAACAAACACTAACTGTATATGGTCGTGCCGGAGACCCATGTAAGAGGTGTTGTCACGCGATTGGTAGTCAAGTGATTGCCGGCAGAAATAGCTTTTTTTGTCCCCGATGTCAAACCTAGTGATCAAAGTGATCTCTTAGTGCGGAAGCCACTATTTGTGGCACGAATGCCTCAACTTGTCCATCGAGACGAGCAACTTCCTTGACAAGAGTCGACGAAATAAAACTGTAGTGTTCCACTGGGGTTAAAAATAGGCTCTCGAGTTCTGGGGCGAGTTGTTTATTAAGATTCGCCAGTTGCAACTCGTATTCATAATCTGCCACCGCGCGCAAGCCTCGGAGTAAAATTCGCGCACCGACTGCCTGCGCAAAATTAGCTAGCAGTGTGTGGAATCCGCGAATTTCAACATTGTCGAGGTGTGCGAGTGACTGTTCTGCTAGTCTCACTCGGGTTTCTAGATCGAATAAGGTTGTTTTATGTGTCGATCCGGCAACACCGACAATGACTCTGTCGAAGATACGCGCGGCACGCTCCACAACATGAACATGACCGTTTGTGATTGGGTCAAAGGTTCCTGGATACACGGCCATAGTCATGATACAGGCCTTAGTAAGCGTAGCCAGTCAATACCAGCTTTCAATTCCTTGATTAACTCAAACCCCTCTAGATTTAAGGCCTCATATTTTCCGCATTCTATAACGAGGCGAGAGTCTTGATGCATTTTATCTTTGACCCAGATGAGAAATTTCTGACTAGTCCCACAATGAAATGGTGGGTCAGCGAACACGATGTCGGCATGGATTAGCATTTGACGTGGTATTTGGAAGACATCACCGACGACTAAGTTCGCCTGCGCGTGAAGCCGAAATCGTTCGAGATTGGTTTGGATGTGTTTTGCTGCTTGAGGGTCGTGCTCGACGAATGTGCAGGTCAATGCGCCACGCGACAGGGCTTCAAGCCCCAGAGCCCCAGTGCCAGCGAAACAATCTAAAATTGATGCTCCCGATATTGAGGGCATTAACCAATTAAAGAGCGTTTCTTTTACGCGATTAGGTGTCGGACGCAGCCCTCTACCGTCCAGCACTTCGATTTTTGAGCGTTTAAGCGAACCGCCGATTATCCGAATTCCAGCCGTCGATTTATGTTTATACGTCTCTCTTTTCATCTGCAAATGCTATCATCTCGTCATACTATTTTTAGGATTTTCGGTCGCCATGCTATTCGATTCACTTCTTCTTTTCGGTTTAGCCATTCTAGTTGCGGTTGCCTCTTGGCTCTTGATTAAAAAGAAGGAAAACACGCCGGAACAGACTTATCGGACTGATAGTAGAGAGCAAGAAGTTGTAAAGGAGCCCATAGCGATACAGCTCTCCGAGCCAACTAGCTATTTTAGAGCGCTTTCGCGCTCTCGTGCGCAATTATCGAGTAGTTTAAGACGCATATTCAGTGACGGTTTTAATGAGGAAATTCGTGAAGATCTTGAGGCGATTCTTCTGACATCAGACCTTGGTGTGGATACCACCGATTGGGTGCTGGACAAGCTTGAAGAACGTTCAAAGCAGGAAGGTGTTTCGGATCCAGACGGGCTCCTTACACTTCTTAAAGAAATTTTGGCCTCCACTCTACGGTTACCTGAAGCAACTGTTGAAGAAGGTGTAAATGCGCCACATGTGATTTTGATGATTGGTGTGAATGGAGTCGGTAAGACAACCACTATCGGGAAATTAGCGCATCGTTATCAGACAGGAGGAAAAACCGTGGTTCTAGCCGCAGGTGATACTTTTCGAGCAGCAGCGATTGAGCAGTTGAAAAGCTGGGGTGAGCGAAACGGGGTTCCAGTGATTGCACAAGATACTGGAGCGGATTCGGCATCAGTTTTATACGACGCGTGTGAATCTGCAAAGGCTCGCGGTACTGATGTCGTTTTAGCTGATACTGCTGGTCGTCTTCAAAACAAGACAAACTTAATGAGTGAGCTTGAGAAGATCGGTCGTGTGTTAGCCAAATTGGATATCGGCGCGCCACATGAGGTGCTGCTGGTTTTAGATGCCAGCACGGGTCAAAATGCCATAAGTCAAACACGAGAGTTTACGAAAGCGATTCGGCCAACTGGTCTGGTATTGACCAAGCTCGATGGCACGGCTAAGGGCGGCGTGATTTTTGCGCTTGCCCGAGAATTTGGGTTACCGATTCGTTATGTTGGCCTCGGTGAAAGCGCAGAGGACTTAAGGGCCTTTGATGCAACATCATTCGTTGATGCTATCTTCGCGGAGACTGGCGAGTGATAGAGTTTGAGAGTGTCGCTAAGGTCTATGAAGGACATCGTGTGGCGCTCTCGGACGTTAATTTCCGTCTGGCACCTGGGGAGATGGCTTTTTTGACCGGACAGTCTGGTGCAGGGAAGTCGACTTTACTGCGTTTGATCCTTGGATTGGAAAAATCTTCATCAGGTATCGTACGGGTGGCGGGTTCAGATTTATCAACTTTGTCTGGCGAAAAATTGGCGCGTTATCGGCAGCGTGTCGGAGTTGTATTTCAAGATCCTAATCTCGAATACGATCTCTCGGTATATGATAATATTGCACTACCGTTGAGAATCTCAGGATTTAGCGAATCTGAAATTCCTAAGCGAGTCAAAGCTGCCTTGTCGAGGGTCGATCTCTCTGATCAAGCAAATGCCAGCCCACGCTTTTTATCCGGTGGACAGCAGCAACGTGTCGGAATAGCGCGAGCGATTGTTCATAGGCCAGCACTTTTGGTTGCAGATGAGCCAACTGGAAACCTAGATCCGGAGTTATCGGCACGCGTGATGAGGATGTTCACTCAGTTTCAACAGTTAGGGGTAACCATCTTGATCGCCACACACGAGCGCGCTGTGGTTGATTCTTTACCATTTCGTCGGCTAGTGATTGAAAATGGCTGTTTGGTTTCTGATGGAATGGGGCCAAGGTAGTGAACCGCTGGCTTTTGGATCATTCGCAAGCCATCAAAGATGCGTGGAAACGGACTGCTGATCGATTGACCCAGTTTATGGTTCTGGTTTGTTTATTGGGTATTCTATTAGCCATACCAGGTTGGCTGGCTCAGATATGGCTCAGCATGTCTTCTCTGGTGCCCGAGGAGGCCGTGCAGAGCGAAGCTATCGTATTTTTGAATAAAGAACTTGATGTTGAGGTTGAGGCGAGAATTGAGTTGGAGCGTGTTCTCAGCGAGATGGAGGAGATTGAGCGGGTCATTTTTGTGCCAAAAACTATCGCTTTAAAAGAGCTCAGCGTGCAAGATGGACTGGGGCCAATAGCTGAGCTTCAGGCTAATAATCCCCTTCCTGATGCACTCCGCCTGAAGTTTTCGATTCGAGCTCCCAAAGTAATTGAAAATAATATCCTAACGACCTTGCTGGCTGACAAACGTGTCTTGTCGTTGCGGTATTATCCGTCGACCCGGGTTCAATATGCATCCTTGGTAGAAAAGCTAGGGTTACTTGGTATTGGCTTGTCCGGTTTAGCCGTTCTTGGCGTGCTGATGGCTGTTTTTCTTGTGGCGGCGGCTGATGTAGTCGATGATCAACGTCGCATCGAACTTTACACACTGCTCGGTGCGTCGAAGAGATTTATCCGAAGACCTTATTTGTATCGTGCAACATGGCTAGGCATTCTCTCGGGATTTATTGCCTGCCTTGTGATTATTTCCTTAAATGAGTTATTCTCTGTAGCGATTACTTCAAATCTGAAGGCTTTAGATTCGAGTCTGAAATACCTTCCCGTCGACGGTAGAACGTTCATCGGTGTAGCTATTACAGCTTTATTGGCGAGTTGGATTGGTGCGGAACGTGCTGTGAGTCGACGACTTAACGCCCTTAATTAGTGACAAAAAGGCGCGAATCACACTTGATTTCTTGCGTAGTGGAACTAAAAAAACGTGCAATTGTCTGTATATTACAAGATGCTTATCAGGGAGGTCAGCGATGTTATGTATGCAGGAGCTAGCTGAAACGAGGTGTTTAATGCCGAAAAAATCGAATTTACCTGTAGAAGTTCTTCTTCCGGGGGGTCAGATAGAGGCCTACGTTCAAGCGGTTAGTCAGATCCCAATTTTGACCGCAGAGGAAGAAAAGAAACTCGCTGATAAGCTGTATTACGACGATGACCTTGATTCGGCGCGATCACTAGTGATGTCACATTTGCGATTTGTGGTTCACATTGCTCGCAGCTATTCGGGATATGGTCTGCCACAGGCCGATCTTATCCAAGAGGGAAACGTGGGTCTTATGAAGGCTGTTAAGCGTTTTAATCCTGAGATGGGCGTACGCTTGGTGTCTTTTGCTGTGCACTGGATTAAAGCGGAGATGCATGAGTACATTCTGAGAAATTGGCGGGTCGTTAAGGTAGCTACTACCAAAGCTCAACGTAAGATGTTCTTTAATTTGCGAAGCGCAAAGAAAAAACTGGCTTGGTTTACCGCAGCCGAGGTTAAGAGTGTCGCCAATGATTTAGGCGTTAGTGAAGAGGTTGTTCGTCAGATGGAGGGCCGGTTAGCAGCTCAAGATCTGGCATTTGACGGATATACGGACGATGACGATGACTTTGCTCTAGCTCCAGCGCATTACTTAGAGGCAACCGATGCTGATCCAGCAAAGATACTTGAGAAACAGGATTGGACACAAGATTCTACGGGCCGTTTGTATTCGGCATTAGGTAATTTAGACGATCGCAGTAAGGATATTCTCGCGAGTCGCTGGTTGACTGATCAAAAATCCACTCTTCATGAACTCGCCGGCAAGTATAATGTTTCCGCGGAGCGTATCAGGCAACTCGAGAAGAATGCAATGAAGAAAGTGAAAACTGCACTCGTTGCTTAGGCTAAAGCTATTCTTTTGAAAAGGCCGCTGATGCGGCCTTTTTTTGTTAAAGGGAATACGTATGCAAGTATCGGTGAACGGTCAGATTGAAGAGATTGAGGCTCAAAGCCTCGATAGCTACTTGGATTCTAAATTACTGCTTGGGCGTCGGATCGCGGTTGAACTCAATGGCGAGATTGTGCCGAAATCGCAATTCTCTAGCGTCATCCTAGTGGACGGTGACGTTCTTGAGATCGTAAGTGCCATCGGGGGAGGTTAAGTGACAGACACAATTCAGGTAGGTTCGTACGCGTTAAAATCCAGATTGCTCGTGGGCACTGGGAAATATCGTGATTTGGACGAGACAGGCCGTGCTATTGAGGCAAGTGGTGCCGATGTAGTTACGATGGCTGTCCGCAGGACCAATTTGGGTCAGAATCCAAATGAACCGAATCTACTGGATGTGATTTCTCCTGATCGTTACACGCTATTACCAAACACTGCTGGTTGCCACACGGCTGATGATGCCGTGCGAACCTGTCGGCTTGCACGCGAATTGTTGGATGGCCATAACCTTGTAAAACTTGAGGTTATTTCAAAGTCTCGAACACTATACCCTGATGTAGTCGAGACATTGAACGCTGCGCGCACGCTGGTGAAAGATCGTTTTGAAGTGATGGTGTATACGTCTGATGATCCACTGATTGCAACCGAGCTCGAGGCTATTGGCTGTGTCGCCGTCATGCCGCTTGGGGCGCCTATAGGTTCAGGGCTTGGTCTTCAAAATCCGTACAATATCCGTGAGATCCTCGATAACTTGAAAGTTCCTGTCATCGTCGATGCTGGTGTGGGTACAGCATCGGATGCGACCGTTGCAATGGAGCTTGGTTGCGAAGGTGTTTTGATGAATACCGCGATAGCTGAAGCAAACGATCCAGTCAAGATGGCGCGAGCGATGCGCCTTGCGATCGAAAGTGGACGTCTAGCCTACGAGGCTGGACGGATGCCTAGAAAGCGCTATGCTGATGCATCAAGCCCCGAGACTGGTTTGATTGAATAATTGAATGACCGAAGACATTAAAAAACGCACGATTCGAAGTTTTGTGCTCCGACCGGGTCGTATGACCAACGCGCAAAATAGGGCGTACCAGACTCTTTGGAATGAATATGGGCTGGTTTATAATCATCGTTCACTCGATCTACAGAAAGTATTTGGTCGCCAAGCCCCGGTTGTGTTTGAAATCGGTTTTGGCATGGGCGATTCGCTATTACGGCAGACCATTAACGAACCCAATTTTGACTTTATTGGTGTGGAAGTGCATAAGCCCGGGGTGGGTCGCTTAATGAATGAGGCCAAAAAGGCTGGCGTAACCAATCTTCGAGTGATTTGCGAGGATGCTGTTGAGGTTTTGTCAGGTGGGCTCGGTCCCCAGTCACTTGACGGTGTGCAGATCTATTTTCCGGATCCATGGCATAAAAAGCGTCATCACAAACGACGTATCGTTCAACCAGACTTTATCAGTGTCCTCGCAAGTTGCGTGCGTTTGGGAGGGTTTTGTCATTTGGCCACTGACTGGGCGCCTTATGCCGAATCGATGGTTGAAATGTTTAGTCAAAACGCCGCTTGGCAAAACATGTCTGAGGCCGGGGATTTTGTGATGCGCCCGGAACGTCGTCCGATTACAAAGTTTGAGACTCGTGGTGAGCGTATGGGGCACGATGTCTTCGATCTCCTATACCATAGACAAGCCTCAGATTAGCATCTCTAAAATATGATTTAGATGTCGCCAGCCAAGTTTTGATGTTTGGAAACGTTCTGGTGTGAGCAAGTTCAGTCGGTCTGCTTCCATCAAATGTGCTTCTCGAAACTCAACGGGATCCAGACCTGTTCTCTCTTGAAAGTAGGCGTACGAGATTCCTGATTTGAGTCGGAGGCCATTCATCAAACACTCGGCCCCCAGATGACCGTCTGAAAGAGGGTGTTCAGTAGCATGGATATCAGCTCGTGACAGATAATTTGATGGCTGGCGGGTGCGTTGCGTACGAACCACTCCTCGCTCGGTTGTAATTTTTCCGTGTGCCCCCGCACCAATTCCAAAGTAATCACCAAACTCCCAGTAGTTCATATTATGTTTGGCCTCTTCGCCTGGCGTTGCAAATGCAGACACCTCGTACTGTTGAAGCCCCATGGATGTGATAACCGTGCTTCCAATTACTTCGGTGGCTTCGAGGGTGTCTTCGTTTGGAAGTTTAGGCGGCCTTGAATAAAAAGCAGTGTTCGGTTCGATTGTAAGTTGGTACCAAGATAGGTGGCTAATCTCGAGATCTCTGACGATATTTAAATCTTCACGCGCAATAGCGGGCGTCTGATCTGGAGTCCCGTGCATAAGATCGACGTTGAGGCGCTCGAAACCGATCGCTTTTGCTCGCTCGATCATGGCAACTGCTTGGTCTCCGTCGTGGATCCGACCGAGTGCCTTGAGTACATCCTTGTTGAAGCTTTGAACACCAATAGACAGTCGATTGATTCCTAGATCGTGGTACCCCTGTAGATGGCCCAAATCCAAAGTTCCAGGATTGGATTCAAGCGAAATTTCAGTTCCACTCGAGATCAAACTAAGGTCATTAAGTCGCTGAAAGAGCGGTTTGAGATGTTTAGGAGGGAACAGGCTTGGAGTGCCCCCACCAAAGAATAGTGACACGAAAGGCGTTGATCCATAGCGCTCAAGATCAGCGTCCAAGTCGTTAACCAGTACCCGTCCGTATTCCGCAAAGTCAGGATCGGCCTGTTCGTGGCTATTGAAATCGCAATACGGACACTTTCTGATACACCACGGGATGTGAACGTAGAGTGCGCGGGGTAGATCTCTCAACGCAAGAGGGACCTCAGTTCGACGACAGCTTGACCCCTGTGACTGAGCTGATTTTTAATCTGTGGGTCGATCTCTGCCGCAGTTTGGTCGAGATTGTTGGGAAGAAATACTGGATCATAACCAAAACCCTTATCGCCGCGAGGAGCGTCTACGATCTTACCTTTCCACCGGCCCACGACAACCAAAGGATCTGGATCTGATGCATGGCGAATGAGAGCAAGCGCACAGATATAGCATCCCTTTCGATTATCTCCCGAGAGGTGTTTCATACGTTCTAACAATAAGCTCATGTTATCTTGATCGGAGGCGTTCACACCGGCGTAGCGCGCCGAATACAGTCCAGGGGCGCCGTCTAATGCTGGGATCATTAACCCTGAGTCATCTGCGAAAGAGGGGAGCTGTGTCTTAGCCGATGCATGGCGCGCTTTCAAGAGAGCATTTTCAATGAAACTGAGGCCTGTTTCTTCGGGTGACGCTACTCCGAGCTCTGCCTGTGAGACCACCTCGACTGCAAAGTCGCCAAATAGTTTTGAGAATTCCTTTAATTTCCCGCGGTTACCGCTCGCCACGACGAGTGTTGTATTAGTCCACATAGACTCGGTGCTTAAACTTGATGTCGATCGCTTGAGCATTTTCTGGAAGTATTTCGAGCGCTATCTGGATCTCTTCTTCGCTCGACACTCTCACGGGTGCGAGGTAGTAGATAGCACCTTCTCCCTCATCTACTTCTTTAAAGCTCAGGGTTTGTGTTTGGCCGAGAAGATTTTTAGAAAAACCAGTGACCTCGGCGGGTACAGCCCCGCGTGCCTGGCCATCTGGCTGAACGTTCAGCACCACGACATTGATCAGCGCCTGACGACGACTTCGCTCGAATCCATGGAGACTTGCCACCTCCTGAGTGAGGAACGTTGATGGAAACGGTTGGATTTGAACCTCAAAGCCCTGCTCTCTGACAATTTCAGCCGCCTGTGCGAGGGGAAACCAGCAAAAAAGCAAGGCTGCAATGATGATTTTCACTCAAGACTCCTTGGTCAGTCTATACAGCGCAACCTCGCCAAAGAGATTGGGCCAAACTTTTCCAAGCCAAGTCCGCTTTCCTGAGAGATTCGATGTATCTCGATCTAAAATCTTAATCGAAAGGGCTCGACACAATTTCTCAAAGTCATGGAACGTCGATAAGTGAATGTTCGGTGTGTCATACCACGGGTTCGGCAGTTGGGGATTCACTGGCATATGACCCGCGAGCCCGAGTTGCATCCGGTTTCTAATGTAGGCAAAGTTCGGGAAGGTGACGATCGCCTCTCGTCCCACCCGGAGCATCTCTGACAAGGCCAAATCTGGCCGACGGATCGCTTGAAGTGTCTGCGTCATGATAACGGTATCAAATTGTTGATCGTTGAAATTTGACAGACCACTGTTTAAATCCTGTTGGATAACGCTCAGGCCTTGGTCAAGGCATGTTGCAATTTTATCGGGGTCAAGTTCCAGACCCAGCGCATCGACTTGGTGGCTATTTGCGAGTTGTACCAGCAGTTCTCCATTACCACATCCGAGGTCTAGGACACTTGTATGTCTGGTAATCCAATCTGGTATTTGGTTAGAGTGCAAGATCATTATACTCCTTCCAAATCAAGATGGACTCGGTTCATAAACGCTTTAAATATACGCTCGTAGCTTACGTCTGGAATTAAAAACGCGTCGTGTCCATGAGCTGACTCCAACCTTGCGTAGCTGACTTGCTTGCCAGCCTGAATCAGTGCATCGACAATTTCTTCTGAGCGTGATGGCGAGAAGCGCCAGTCCGTAGTGAACGACAGAACCAAAAATTTACAGACGGTGGATTTGAGAATATCTGGTAACGTTTTTAACCCGTTGATAGTGGGATCAAAATAATCTAAAGCACGGGTCATTAGAATGTAGGTGTTAGCGTCAAAACGCCCACTGAATTGTTTTCCTTGGTAGCGCAGATATTGCTCGATAGCGAAATTGACCCCGTGAGCATCTCGATCTTTCCTGGGCAGGTTACGACCAAATTTTTTANCCATCGAAATATCAGAGAGATAGGTTATGTGCCCAACCATACGGGCAAGACCGACGCCAGACGCCGGTATCACATTATGATCTGCATAATTCCCATCAAAAAAGTTTGGGTCACGCATGATTGCNTGACGAGCGACCTCATTGAACGCGATATTTTGTGCGGTTAAGCGAGGCGCCGCGGCTATTACTGCCGCGGCGGCGAGTCGATNAGGAAAAGTGATTGACCACTGCAAAGCTTGCATCCCGCCCAACGANCCACCCACAANTNCCGCAAACNTNTNGATTCNNAGGTGNTCTGCNAGTCTNGCNTGTGTATGCACCCAATCNAGTACGGTGACCTCCGGAAAATCTGGACCGTACACTTTGCCGGTGGCAGGGTTAAGTGAGAGAGGTCCAGTTGATCCTGAACAGCCACCGAGATTGTTGAGACTCACCACGAAGAATAAATCAGTGTCGATGCACTTACCGGGCCCAATATAGTGATCCCACCAACCGGGCTTATTTGATCCAGCTTCATGGTAGCCAGCGGCATGGTGATCACCGCTAAGGGCGTGGCAAACAAGGACTGCATTACTTCTGTTGGTGTCTAAGGTCCCGTAGGTTTCAACCATCAGATCGTAGCGAGGCAGAGTGCCGCCGCGCTCGAGATCTAGAGGGGTCTCGAAGGCAACAAGTTCCGGGATAACGATCCCGAGAGAATTAGTCATCAACTGATTCCAGTGAAGAATTGAGCGACCGTGGAGGACATCCCCATTGAACGTGCGGGGCCGCGAATTACTATGGCCTCTAAAATATTAATCACGACAAATAGCAGGATTGGCGACAAGTCCAAGCCCCCGAGGTCCGGCACGATCTTGCGGAAGGGTGAGAGGAAAGGTTCTGACAGCTGGTAAAACAATTCTGCGCCCGGATGTGATGCTCCCGGCGCAAGCCAGGAAAGAATGATCATCCCAAGTAAGGCGTAAAAGACTAGATTAATCATGACACCGAAAACATAGAGAATTGACCAAATAATCAGTTGCCCGATGCCAGGCACACCACCCAACAAAAACATACATGTGCCAGCCCCGAGCGCCTGTAAAATAATGGCGCTGACTAAAATTCCGGTATTTAATGGGCCGATGGTTGGTAAGCTGTTAAAGGGAGCCGTAAGTGGGGCTGTAAATCGGTTCACGCCTTGTGAGATTGGGTTATAAAAATTGGCCTGCGCGAGTTGCAGTAGGAAACGGAGACACACAAGCGCGACGATGACTGATATCGCTGTATTCAGAACATAAAAGACTAGATTTGCTTGCATAGTGCTCCCTTTACCTAATGAAGTAGCCTAACGTAATTTTTAAGGGACGTCCTCGGATAGCTCGCCAGCGCGATCGCGTGCAGCAACAAGTGCGCGATCCACTAAGTCTGC
>PAWX01000041.1 GCA_002714245.1 Gammaproteobacteria bacterium
AAATACCTTTGTGATGAAGCCGTCTGAGAAGGACCCATCAACGCCGATTCGTTTGGCGGAGCTTTTGAAAGAAGCGGGACTCCCAGACGGTGTCTTCAACGTGGTGAATGGCGACAAAGAATCGGTCGACGTATTACTCACAGATGATCACATTCAGGCGGTAAGTTTTGTCGGCTCGACACCCATCGCCGAATATATTTATTCAACGGCAAGCGCCCACGGTAAGAGGGTACAAGCGTTGGGAGGGGCAAAGAACCACATGGTGATCATGCCAGACGCGGACCCCGATCAGGTCGTCAGCTCGCTGATGGGCGCCGCCTATGGTTCTGCTGGCGAGCGCTGTATGGCTATTTCTGTTGCGGTCTGTGTGGGCCAGACAGTGGCCGACAAGCTTGTGAGCGATCTCACCAAAGAGATTAGTGCGATGAAAATCGGCGCAGGCGTTAGTGCTGATGAACCCAACATGGGCCCACTTGTGACTCGGGAACATGCAAATAAAGTCTTAGGATACATCGACCACGGTATTTCTGAAGGCGCAAGTCTTGTCGTTGATGGACGCGACTTTGTCGTGGTCGGAAACGAAAAAGGCTTTTTCGTAGGTCCGACACTGTTTGACCACGTAAAGCCGGGGATGCGCATCTACAATGAAGAGATCTTCGGTCCGGTTTTATCCATTGTTCGCGTTGATAGCTACGAAGAGGCTGTAGAACTCGTTAATACCCATGAGTATGGTAACGGCACCGCGATTTTTACGCGCGACGGAAATACAGCACGTCAATATACTGAGACGGTCCAGGTCGGCATGATTGGCGTCAACGTGCCGATACCCGTTCCGATGGCTTTTCATAGTTTTGGTGGCTGGAAGCGGAGTCTTTTCGGTCCACTGCACATGCACGGACCGGATGGAGTGAGGTTTTATACTCGGATGAAAACTATCACCGCACGCTGGCCAACGAATCTTCGAGCAGGCGCACATTTCTCGATGCCCACTATGAATTGACCCACTGAGGAGCGGCCCAGAAGCCGCTAGCATGCCGTCCGACAGAAGTCTGTGGCCAAAGGCCGTTATTTACTAGCCTGCGCGTCAGCCAAAAAGAACCAAGTCTCCAACACTGTATCGGGATTAAGGGAAATCGAGTCTATGCCCTGCTCCATTAACCAAAATGCGAGATCCGGGTGATCCGATGGGCCTTGGCCGCAAATTCCGATGTACTTGCCTGCCTTGTTACAGGCCGCTATCGCGCGGGCAAGAAGAAACTTTACGGCCGGGTTTCGCTCATCAAAGGCGTCCGCAATGATCCCAGAGTCACGGTCAAGGCCAAGTGTTAACTGAGTCAAATCATTTGAACCAATTGAGAATCCATCGAAATACTTAAGAAACTCATCAGCCAATACAGCGTTGGACGGTAACTCGCACATCATAATAATTTCCAACCCGTTCTCTCCGCGCTTGAGACCGTTGACGTCCAATAATTCGATCACTGCCGCCGCTTCCTCGAGGGTCCTAACAAACGGCACCATAATTGCGACGTTCTTCAGCCCCATTTCATCACGTACTTTCTTCAGCGCACGACATTCAAACTCAAAACATGGTCGAAATGACTCAGAGACATAGCGAGAGGCACCACGGAAGCCGAGCATTGGGTTCTCTTCTTCTGGCTCGTACAGCAGTCCGCCGATAAGGTTTAGATATTCGTTGGATTTGAAATCCGACAAACGAACGATCACACGTTCGGGAGCAAAAGCTGCCGCAAGTGTTGCAATACCCTCACCCAATTTCTCAACATAGAAGTCTGTGGGATTGGCATACCCGCCAATCCGTTCAGCGATCTCTTCTTTCAAATCGGTGGGTAACGAGTCGAAATCCATCAATGCGCGAGGATGAACCCCAATCATTCGATTGATTATAAATTCTAACCTCGCCAGACCAATACCCGCGTGCGGCAGACGCTGGAAATCAAACGCTCGATCTGGATTACCCACGTTCATCATGATCTTGAACGGTAGTGCAGGCATCGCATCTACGCTCGTCACGCGATGGTCAAACTCCAGCACACCGGCATAAATTCTTCCGGTATCTCCCTCTGCACAACTAACTGTCACCTCAGTCCCTGTGGACAATAGTGCTGTCGCATCACCACAACCAACGACAGCAGGGATACCCAATTCACGGGCGATGATTGCTGCGTGGCAAGTGCGACCACCTCTATTCGTCACGATGGCAGAGGCACGCTTCATTACAGGCTCCCAGTCCGGATCTGTCATATCAGTGACCAAAACATCACCAGGTCGGACTTCATCCATTCTCGAAATGTCCTTCACCAAACGAACGGGGCCTTGACCGATCTTTTGGCCAATGGCTCGACCCTCTGCGAGAACGCTTCCCTTGCCCTTCAGAACAAATCGCTCCATCTGACGACCGTCTTGCTGGCTTTGCACCGTTTCAGGACGGGCCTGTACGATATACAGCTGGCCATCGTCACCATCGCGGGCCCACTCGATATCCATTGGACGACCGTAGTGCTTTTCTATAATTAACGCCTGCCGGGCTAATGCCTCGACTTCAGCATTGGTAACACAGAACTGTCGGCAATGCGCCGCTTCAACATCCACTGTTTGGACCGAGCGACCTGGCTTCGACGAATCTGCGTAAACCATCTTGATCAATTTCGAGCCGCGTGTCCGACGAAGCACTGCCGGGCGTCCAGCTTCTAGCGTTGGCTTATGAACATAAAATTCGTCAGGGTTTACGGCACCCTGAACAACTGTTTCACCCAAACCATATGCCGCGGTTATAAATACGACGTCGCAGAAACCACTCTCAGTATCCATGGTAAACATGACACCAGCAGCGCCGGTTTCAGAACGAACCATGCGCTGGATACCTGCAGACAAAGCGACCAATTCGTGCGCAAAGCCCTGATGTACACGGTAAGAAATCGCACGATCATTAAATAAAGAAGCGAACACCTCTTTTATCGCATGTTTGACATTCTCAATTCCCGAAATATTTAGGAATGTTTCCTGTTGTCCGGCAAATGATGCGTCCGGGAGATCTTCGGCTGTTGCCGATGATCGAACTGCAACCTTCATATCAGCGTGAGAGGCTGTCATGGTGGCAAACGCCAGCTCAATCGCTTGGTCGAGTTCCGGCTGAAAAGGTGTGTTAATAATCCATGAACGAATTTCCGCACCAGTTTTGGCAAGCGCGTTTACGTCGTCTACGTCCAATGCGGCCAGCGCTTTATTGATGCGATCTGCCAGCTTATCGTGGGTCAGAAATTCCCGATACGCATGCGCGGTTGTAGCAAACCCATTTGGTACACTCACTCCAGCCCCGTCCAAATTCGAAATCATTTCGCCAAGTGATGCGTTTTTTCCACCGACTCGCTCAACATCATTCATGCCGAGCTCATTAAACCAAAGGATGTAATCGTCCAATAGTTATCCCCTTCCAACTTGTGTCTGCGATAGCACTGACGCAGACTAATTAAATTCGCGTACTTGAACTGCATCGAAAAATTTTAGGCAGTCACCGGTTAAGCGAGAGATTATAAAGGAAATGGATCTAAATATGACGTTAGAAATTCGTCCGGTATTCTTTATTTCCGATGGCACTGGTCTGACCGCCGAGGGCTTGGGTCAAGCCCTACTCAGCCAATTCGACACGATACCGTTCGAGAAGACGACCTTGCCCTACATCGACAGCGTCGAGAAAGCAAAAAAAGCTGTCGCAGAGATCAATGCAGCTGGCATCGAATGTGGAACTAAGCCCATAGTTTTTGACACCATCGTTAATCAGGAAGTCCGAGACGTACTTGCAAATTGCAACGGATTTTTGGTCGACATATTCCAAACATTTTTAAAGCCACTAGAGCGCGAATTAGGCAAGGGGTCGAGTTATTCTGTAGGTATGAGTCACGCTGTTGCGCCAGATGGTCAATACGCGAGACGTATCGACGCGATTAATTTTGCGCTTGATAACGACGACGGCTCTCGCATCCGTTACTACGATCAGGCCGATTTGATTTTGGTTGGGGTTTCACGTTCAGGAAAGACACCGACAAGTCTATATCTGGCTATGCAGTATGGCCTGAACGTTGCAAACTATCCGTTGACTGAAGATGATCTCGATGACGATCAACTGCCGGATTCTTTGCGAAAATACAAAACCAAGCTTTTCGGATTAACAATTGATCCTGAGCGACTTCAAGCAATTCGTGAAATGCGGAGACCAGATTCTCGCTATGCTTCACTCAAACAGTGTCAGTATGAAGTTAGCGAGGTGGAAGCCCTATATCGTCGTCATGCGATTCCATTTTTATCGACCACCGAGCGTTCAGTAGAAGAAATCAGTGCCCGTATTCTCCAAGTCACAGGTAAACGTAGGTCTGTGTCCTAGCGCCAAAAGTGCCGCAAAATCAGGTCAGCGCATAGCCTAGGCTTCTGATAAGGCAACGCGTGATCAACTCCGGAGCCCGCGCGATAAGATCAATCATCCCTCGAATCGGAAAACATCTGATGCAGCGCATGTAATGGGTCAGCACTCTTCGAGCCGATCAGACTCAAAACGCGAGGCGCTGCATCAATAAGCGCCTGTCCATCTAAATTCGGGGCTGCTTCATTAACCGCTATTAGTGAATAGGCCAAACCTTTGGGGTGACTCATCAACCGCTGAATTGTCGTCCACTCGACTCGTGGATGAGTTGACTGATTAGGCGCAACTAAATCGAGAAATCGTGTAATACCAACTGTAGGGTCACCACCAGACAGAAGAGATACCGGAGCCGCCGCGCACTCAGCTCTGACATTGCGCAGCTCGGTAATAGACTCTCGTTCCAAAAGTGCAAGCCCCAGAACTAGAAGGTCCTCAACCAAGGCAGGGTGGGTTGCGCAAACCAGCAACGAAACGATACCGCTGAACGAGTAGCCGACCATCTGGCATCGTTAAATACACAAATCACTTCATAGCCTAGATATGTCGTTAGCAACAAGATCGACAGAAATTAGGCGAGTCCTCAAAATCTAAAGCATGAGATCTACCCATGCCACGAAGGTCTGGACAGATGATGCGTCGGTAGGACTCAAAAGAAGAAAGCAAGGGATACCAAATGTTCTCGGAAGCGACTCCAAATCTACGAAGGCGCAACAGATTTCCGCGACCACCCAAATTCTCTTTCACATGGACTGCTCTTCGATAATCATGAATCTCTAGAAAGCGTAATTCAGTGGATTATCTGGTCATCAAAGTGTTGGAATTTCGATCGATTCGAAGATCTTTTTCGCCTCGCCCCGGCCTTGGCTTTCCATAAAAGCACTAATTACCTTCTGGGATAGATGGGGCGCAAATAAATTAACAAAACGATACATGTAACCCCTCAGAAATGTACCGCGACGAAATGCTATTGAAGTGACACTTGGTTTGAACAAATGACCCGCGCTGATCGCAACAAGATCTCTGTCGGTCCGAGGATCATGAGCCATATCAGCTACAATCCCAACCCCCAGCCCCAGCCTCACATAGGTCTTAATCACGTCAGCGTCGGCTGCCGTAAATACCACTTTTGGCGTTAAACCCTTTTGTTCGAATGCCTCGTCTAGTCTCGAACGACCGGTAAAGCCAAAGACGTAAGTGACGATCGAGTACTCTGCGAGTTCAGACAATGACAGTGGCCTGTCAATCTGTGTGAGTGGATGATCCTCAGGAACAATAATCGCCCGGTTCCATTGATAACATGGCATCAGCAGAAGATTAGAGAAATGCTCCAGTCCTTCGGTTGCAATCGCGAAGTCAACATCCCCAGAAGCCGCCATTTCTGCTATCTGCGACGGCGTGCCTTGTTGCATTTGTAATGATACATCTGGGTAGTCACGCATGAACTCATTAATTATTGGTGGTAACACATAGCGTGCTTGCGTGTGCGTGGTCGCAATCGAAAGTACACCTTTGGTCTCATTCGCGAACTCTTGCGAAATCTGTTTAATGGTAGCTACCTTATGCAAGATTTCACTCGCTACATGGAGCACCGCCTCACCGGCTGGGGTAATGGAGACCAAATGTTTTCCGTTCCGCGCAAAGATCTCGATTCCGAGTTCATCCTCTAGCAATCGTATCTGTTTTGAGATGCCCGGCTGCGACGTGAACAAGCTTTGAGCCGTGGTGGAAACGTTCAGTTCGTGTTTAGCGACTTCACAGATATATCGAAGTTGTTGCAATTTCATCTTTTTCGACTTCACGTACCCTATCTACCCAAATGGTAGCAAAGTTTTTATAACCATCCAGCACTGAAAAGTCTATTTATAATAACTAAATTTATAACCTAAGTCCTATTTTTTTAGGATGAAAATGCCTACGGATAGTGCAAATTAGGGTCTCGAACTAGATTCGCCTCTTAAGTTTAATTTCCTTTCTCTATAAGGATCCCTTGTTACGCCCCGATGGCTTTTGGCTGTTATTACTATAACCATTTAGTTCAATAGGCTGAGATCCTGCATTTGGCATTTGTGACCAAGGGTTCAATTCAGTCTCGGCCAATAATTCCTCAATTTTTGACACGTCACTATTTAAGGGATTATCACGACGATACGTTAGGAGTTCTTCAGGACCGGGACTGTCAAAGCTATTCAACTTATTATCCATCAAATGCGACGGTACAACGTTCTGCAGTCCGCGAAATAGGTTATCGACGCACCCAGGATACTGTTTCTCCCAGTCTGAGATCATGGCCTTGATTTCAGCACGTTTTAGATTCGGCTGCGATCCGCAGAGATTACAGGGAATGATAGGATAATTTCGATCAACCGCAAATTGCGCCAGATCCGCTTCTTTACAATACGCAAGCGGACGAATGACCACATAGCGACTATTATCTGATACCAACTTAGGTGGCATTGTTTTCAGTTTTGAGCCAAAGAATAAATTAAGAAATAGCGTTTCCAGAATATCATCTCGGTGATGTCCCAGAGCGATTTTGGTTACACCATTGGCTTCAGCAAAACCATAGAGGGTTCCTCGCCGTAACCGAGAGCACAAGGCACAGGTAGTCTTACCCTCTGGAACCAAGCGCTTCACCGTCGAGAAAGTATCTCGCTCGATCACATAAAAGGGTACATCTTTTTCGGACATGTAGTTTGGTAACACATCTTCCGGAAATCCGGGCTGTTTTTGATCGAGATTTACAGCGATGAGATCGAAAGTGATGGGAGCCGATTTGCGCAATAGGATCAATATATCGAGTAGCGCGTAACTATCTTTCCCACCTGAAAGACACACCATGACTCTATCGCCTTCTTCAATCATGGCATAGTCACTGATTGCCTGCCCTGCCAACCGCCGCAATCGTTGCTGCCGTTTCGCACGCTCCAGCCCCTGCTTATCATTGGCCCTAGTCATTAAATCCGCCTTCATTTGGATTAGGAAATTTCCACATGATCGTTCCCCGTTAAATAGCGCCGGGCGGTATTCCGGCATTAGCGAGTCGAGATGATTGAGTCTCTCTTATAACCCTGATGGCGTAATAGTGTGAACCAATGATCAAGAACTATTTCTCGGTACTCGTACGCAAATCCCTCGAACAGATATAGACTACAAAGATCTCGCTAAAGTCTGGTTTAACTATCTGAAAATCTAATTTGCAGTAATATCAGAGCGAAGGATATAGCGAATACAGATAGATTCAATCGCATAGCCAATCAAAAACAAGGTTTCGGACAAACTTTTTCAAGCAGCTTTTTCAAAATAGGGGGTATTTGTGTCCATTAGTTGGCAGCTCATAATGCTCTCACTAGCCTACGTGAGCGTGCTTTTTATCGTTGCTTGGCATGGCGATCGGAACACGGCATCCTTCGGCGGAAGTCGAGCAGCTCGCTGGGTCTACCCTCTATCGATTGGTGTCTATGCGACGAGCTGGACGTACTACGGAGCCGTCGGTTCTGCTGCTAATCATGGCTGGGAATTTCTGCCCATATACCTCGGTCCAATGTTGGTTTTTATTTTCGGATGGCCGGTCCTATCTAAGTTCAATGCCGTAGTGAAGACACATCGTATCGGATCGCTAGCAGACTTCATGTCCGCTCGCTATGGCCGATCGCAACCACTAGCTATTTTAACGACGCTGGTAGCACTTCTTGGTACGATTCCATACATTGCATTGCAACTCAAAGCTGTCGGTCAAACGTTTAACATCATGGCGGGGGCTCCAACCGCAACTGATCCCACTATCTTTGATACCGCATTTTTCGCTGCACTGTTTCTGACGGTATTTGCGATATTATTCGGAACTCGCCTACCTGGCCGACGCAGAGATAGTAATCGAGGGATGATGATCGCGATTGCATTCGAATCCGTGGTCAAGCTCGTGGCGTTTGTACTGGTTGGTTTCTTCTGCACCTTCGAACTATACGACGGGTTCGACAATCTCTTCACACTAGCTAAGCAAGACCCTCAAGTCGCCACCGTATTTAGTACGAACTTCTCACAGTGGGGTCTCATAACACAGCTTATCCTCGCCAGCTTGGCCATCATTTGTCTGCCTCGACAATTCCACGTAACGTTCGTTGAGTCGCCCGATGAGGAAAGTTATCGCGAAAATGCCCGCTGGTTCTTTCCCATTTACCTTCTCGGCTTTGTCATTTTCGTCATACCCATCGCAGCGGCTGGCCTTTTGAAGTTTAGAGGGCTCGCACCACCAGACGCATTTGTACTTCTACTGCCCATGACATTCGATAACGAACCGCTAGCGGCGCTCGCATTCCTTGGAGGATTATCTGCTGCAACAGGCATGATTCTTGTGTCGACTTTGGCCCTCGCGATCATGGTAGCCAACGAGATGTTACTCCCTCTCATGTTCAGGTCGTCATCTAATGAGTTGAGACAGCGCCAAGACCTATCTTGGATCATGGTAATGGTGCGTCGTCTGTGCATCGTCGGAATCATGGCGCTAGCCTGGCTCTACTATCAATCCGCGACCAATGAGCGCTCTCTGGCATCGATTGGCCTAGTTGCATTCGTAGCGGCAGCCCAATTTTCACCGGCCCTTCTTGGTGGCCTGTATTGGCGGCAAGGAAACCGCTACGGTGCACTGGCGGGTATGCTGATCGGCCTAGTTAGCTGGTCTTTCATGCTACTACTACCAGCGATAGACACTAACCAAACTGAGGTCGTCCAACAAATAGTTCTTATTCCATTTGATCCACTCACAAATGGTGTTCTGGTTTCTCTGGGACTCAATCTACTCACTTATATAATAGTCTCATTATCGACTACCGCCCGTCTCGTAGATCGGGTGCAGGCAGCAACATTCGTGGATGTAACATCGCCAACCTCAAAGTCTGGTCGGTATTTCAAAGAAGATTTGCGTATTGATGATCTGACCACACTTGCATCGCGCTTTATCGGAAATGATCGAGTCCAGACCGTAGTTAAAGATTACGCGTCTGAGCATCAAATACAAAAACTTAATGAGAAAGATCCTGCGCCCGCAGAGCTCATTGGATCAGTTGAATCAATTCTTGCCCAAGAAATTGGCTATACTTCAGCCCGGTTGGTGATTCGCTCTGCATCTCGTGGCCGCCGCATCCATCTGGGCGAACTCGTCTCGCTGGTTGATGAGGCATCAACACTCGCTAAACAGAATCAGGAGCTCTTGCGTAAGGCCATCGAACACCTGTCGCAAGGGATCAGTGTCGTCGACCAAAATCAGAACCTCGTCGCGTGGAACCGTCGGTACCAAGAACTTTTTGACTACCCGGATGAACTCTTGACTGTCGGACGACCAGTCGCCGACTTGTTCCGGCATAACGCTGCAAATGGCATAATTGGCAACTTTTCAACCCATGATCAAATTGAACAAGCGCTGCAAAAACGCCTCGATCATCTGAATCGGGGTAGCGCCTACCGACGCGAGTCGGTTCTGTCGAGCGGTATTACACTCGAGATTATCGGCGAACCCATGCCTAACGGTGGCTATGTCACCAGTTACTCAGACATCTCGTCATATAAGGAGGCTGAAACAGCTCTTCGTGAATCAGAGCAAGCTATTAGAGTCTATACCGACAATGTGCCCGCAATGATTGCTTACATCGATAGAGACTATCGACTTCAGTTCATCAATAAAGCATTTGAGCGAACCATGCGTGTCTGGAGAGAACAAGTGATCGGACGACCGAATAAGGATATCTTCACCGAAGCCGAGTATGAAGCTCGAGTTCCCTTTCTCAAACGCGCGTTTGAAGGGCGGCGCCAAAGGTTTGAGGTCTCGGTTGATCGCGCCGGCGAGCATCGTGAATTCGAGGCACTCTATGTGCCACACCGAACGGAGAACGGCGAAATTCAGGGTATTTTTGTTTTATACCAAGATGTAAGTGATCGTAACGAGGCCAAGCGCGGACTCGAGACTGCCAATGAAACACTCGAGGCGCGAGTGGAGGAACGGACAGAGGAATTACAGGCGGTTAACGATGCTTTAGAGGCCGAAAACAACCGTCGGGCCACTACAGAAAAAGCCCTAACAAAGGCAATGAAAGCTACCGAGGAGGCAAATTTATCCAAGACCCGCTTCCTGGCTGCGGCATCTCATGATCTTCTGCAACCACTAAATGCAGCAAGGCTGTTCACAACCTCGCTCGCCGAACGCTCGAATACTGAAGAAGTCAGAGAATTAACGAACCATCTTGAGGGAGCATTAAGCTCTGCCGAAAACCTCATATCTACACTACTAGAGATTTCAAAATTGGACGCAGGTGCGCTACGGGCAGAACCGCGACCGTTTAGGTTATCGGAGTTGTTTGGGCAACTTTCGCAAGAATTCCAATTACTCGCTGACCAGCGCAATATCCGATTCAAAGCCAAATCACGTGACGTTGTCGTTGATACAGACCCCAAATTATTGCGTCGCGTACTGCAGAATTTCCTCTCTAACGCACTTCGTTATACCGGTCATAATGATCGTGTGCTCTTTGCTGTTAGAACTTTCGGTGCAGATATTAGAATCGAAGTCTGGGATACGGGAATTGGAATACACCCAGATGATTTACCTTCTATTTTTGACGAGTTCAAACGACTGTCTGAAGGCGTTCAAACCGAGCAGAAAGGTCTTGGACTCGGTCTCTCAATTTCGAAAAGAATTTGTGACCTCCTGGAGCTTAAATTAGACGTACATTCCACTCCTGGTATGGGCTCCTGCTTCTCAGTCACCCTCACACGTTCAAAGTCTAAACCGGAACCGCTAACCACGCGGAAAGCAAAGCGCAATGATTCATTAGTACAACCATTGACCGGGCGAACGATTTTAGTTGTCGATAATGATAGGGATATTTTACTGGGAATGAGGAGTCTCCTTAACGGCTGGGGAGCGACTGTTATAACTGGTATTTCAATCGAGGAAGCCAAAAAGTCCATCCGCGCAAACCCAAATATACAGATCGCTTTGGTGGACTATCACCTAGACGACGAAGCGCTTGGTGTCGATGTTATAGCGATTATTCATGCGCTCCGTGGGGACATCGCTTGTGCCCTCATTACAGCAGACAGGGGCGATTTAATGAAAAGTCAGGCGAAAGAGCTGGGAACGACGGTATTTTATAAGCCCCTAAAACCTGCACCTTTGCGCTCATGGATTACTCAGAAGATTCGGGGGAAGCCGCTTCCACCATAGGTTTAAGCTCGCCGGCTTGATACATCTCCAGTACAATATCGCACCCACCAATCAACTCACTATTGATCCAAAGCTGTGGGAACGTCGGCCATTCGGCATACTTGGGTAATTCGGCCCGAATATCGGTATGATCAAGGATGTTCACAAAAGAAAACGGACGACCGCAGGCCATCAAGGCCTGCACAGTTTGTGACGAGAATCCACACTGTGGTTGCTCTGGGGTTCCTTTCATATATAAAAGAACAGGATTTTCCTCGATTTGTGATTTGATCGTTTCAAGTGTGCTCATCTCTTCCTCTCTGTGCTCGCTTGGGTCGACTCGCAATGGTACACTGCATCGCTTTTCCGGAATACGGTTATGGCAAAAACAGACTTCTTAACACTTAATAGTTTGTCTCCGCCAGCACTTTTTAAAGTGCTAGAACGAGCGCATGCGTTAAAAAACTCATATCACGCGAGGGAGTTCAGCCAGACCCTTAAACAACATGTTCTAGCGATGATCTTTGAGAAGTCATCCACCCGCACCCGTGTTAGTTTCGAGGCTGGTATGACGCAGCTCGGTGGCTCAGCAATCTTCTTATCGCCTACAGATACGCAGCTCGGACGTGGTGAGCCGTTGGAGGACACTGCACGTGTTTTGTCAGAGATGGTCAGTGCAGTCATGATCCGAACTGATGATCACAATAAACTCGAGCGCTTCGCCGAGGCCGCAACAATTCCTGTGATCAACGGTTTATCTGACAGTTGCCACCCATGCCAACTTCTGGCTGACGTACAAACAATGCAAGAACGATTCGGTGATGTCAGAAATCTACGTGTCGCATGGATCGGCGACGGCAATAACGTATGTCACAGCTATCTCGAGGCTGCGAATATATTCGAATTTAATCTTACGGTTGCTGTTCCATCCAGCTATAAACCAGCACCAGAGTGGGTCGAGAAGGCAAATGGACGGGTCACGTTCGTCGATAGTCCGGAAGACGCAGTAAAGGGCGCACAGGTTGTAACCACCGATGTTTGGACAAGTATGGGCCAAGAGAACGAAATCCAAGATCGTCTGCGAGCGTTCAATGGATATCAGATCACTCCCGCGCTTCTCGATTCCGCGGCAAAAGATGTCTGCTTCCTTCATTGTTTACCCGCCCACAAAGGCGAAGAAATCTCCGACAACTTATTTGCTGATAGCCGAACTAACTCAGTTTGGTCTCAGGCCGGCAACCGGTTACATGCTCAGAAAGCCTTACTTGAGCATCTTATCAACGGGTGATTCCATTTTAGCCTGAATACTGATAATTTATACAGTATGAGTGAAATCAAACTTACCAAGGCCCAGACGCGTGTTCTTGGAGTTATTCAGCAATCAATCCGCGACGAGGGACGTCCACCGACTCGTGCAGAGATAGCCGAAGCCCTCGGATTTCGATCTATTAATGCGTCGGAATCGCATCTTCGTGCACTAGAGCGGCGTGGAGCTGTCCGGCTTCAAAGCGGTGCTAGTCGTGGGATTCAGTGCCTAATTCCGCTAGATGATCAATCAAACGAAGGCGTTGGATTACCTGTAGTTGGTAGGGTGGCTGCCGGTGTGCCTATTGATTCAGTGGCTCACATCGAAAAAATGGTTCCGATTCAATCTGAACTCTTTTCAGCCTCACCAGACTTCTTACTGAGAGTTCAGGGTGACTCAATGATCGATGTTGGGATCTTTGATGGCGATCTACTCGCGGTCCGAAAATCAAATACCGCGAAACACAGGGAGATTGTGGTCGCGCGGATCAATGGTGAAGTCACAGTAAAACGATTGGATAAAAGCGATAAAGGCATCAGACTGCTCGCAGAAAATCAGTTATTCGAGCCTATTGTGATCCAGCCAGATAGCGAATTTTTCATCGAGGGGCTCGCGGTCGGTGTTATCCGAACGGTTCTCTAAGATTCATCGAACCTTACCTGAAACTCTGCCACTAAATCAGAGAGTCCCTCGACCCATTCGCTGTAGCGCTCATTTTTAAGTCGATCGACGCCTGTGGTGTCTGTCAACGGAATTCGGTCAGTATCGGCTATTCCTGGCGCTTCATCAGGGCAACTCACCTTGGCGAAATGTGTTCGAAACGCGCTCCACCAACCCTCTGGGTCTGTGACCAATGTCTGCATCCTCTGAACTTCAAGCGACACTAGATCACGTTGCACTAATTGGGCGATAAGGTCATCAAGACAGCCAATATTTTCGGGCTTAAATCCATGTGCATCACCAACCTGCTGGATTAAGGCAAGAAAAGTTGCATCAATTTGGTGAAGTACGGCCTCGCAGAGCGCGTGATGCTCCAAACGATTCTCAACTTTGACCGCAACGAGCGCCTTAGCCTTTGCCAACGACTCAAGAACCCGTCGACGCGTTCTTACCGGACGCATCAACTAGCCGTCCAGCGCTCGTTGTCAAAGGTTGCTTTCCACTTGGTTGATTTCCCTTCCGACTCACTCATGACATACTGTGCGTTCGCTTTCCTAGAAAACCTAACCTGGGCCGGATTTCCGTCAGGATCTGTAACCGGAGCCGTCAGTATGAAGTGGTATTTCGGATCCAATTGGTCTTTCACTTTGAGTAACTCAGACACCAGCGGGGCGCGAGTCTCCCTATTTTTTGGAAACCCGCTAGCGGCAAGGAATAAACCACTCGCCCCATCACGTAATACATAAGTGTCGTCCACTTTCAGACATTTCAGCCACGGCATCGGAATTGGATCCATTTTTGGTGGTGCAGGCTGTCCGTTCTTCAATAGTTTTCGAGTGTTTTTACATGCGGTATTGGTGCAACCGAAGAACTTCCCAAAGCGGCCGGTCTTCAACTGCATTTCATTTCCACATTTGTCACACTGAATCGATGGTCCCTCATAACCTTTGATCTTGAACCGTCCCACTTCGATAGTGTGTCCCGAGCAGTCAGGATTATTACCGCAAATATGGATCTTGCGCGTCTCGTCTATAAGATATGAGCTCATCGCTGTTTGACAGAGGGGACAGCGTTCCTTCTCCATCAGAGCTAGCGTCTCAGCGTCATCACCATCTTGGATCGCTTCGTCTCCCGGCCCCAGGTTTATAGTAGTCTTACACCGTTCCTTCGGCGGCAGTTGATAACCCGAACAACCTAGAAACACACCGGTTGTTGCGGTCCGAATCATCATAGGTCGATCACATGTCGGACAAGGTATATCGGTCTCGGTGGGACTGTTCGGTCGCATTCCCTCAGGGCTAGCAGCCAAATCAAGCTGATGTTTAAACTGGGCATAGAACTCGTCAAGCAGACCAATCCAGTCTTTATGGCCTTCTGCTACGTTATCCAGTGAATCCTCCATGCTTGCAGTAAAATCGTAGTTCATTAAATCACTGAAATTCTCAATCAGACGGTCGGTAACGATCTCGCCTATCTTGGTAGCAAACAATCGTCGGCCATCCATCTCGACATACCCTCGGTCTTGCACCGTGGAGATGATCGCCGCATAGGTTGAAGGACGTCCAATCCCCTGCTTCTCGAGCTCACGAACTAATGATGCTTCGTTGTATCGTGCAGGTGGTGAGGTAAATTTTTGTTGTGGATCGAGAGTAATCAAGTCCAATTGATCACCCACTTGCACATCCGGGAGCTCCGCGTCGTCGCCTTTGCCACCAATCGGAAGAACGGCCTGGTAACCAGCAAAAGTTGTGACTTTCCCTCTAGCCCTTAGCCCATAGCTGTCTGCTTGGACCTTGATCGTGGTCGTCAAGTACTCTGCTGCAGTCATCTGACAGGCAACAAACTGACGCCAAATGAGTTCGTATAGTCTTTGCGCATCTCGTTCAACCGAATGAAGGTCCGCACCCCTCTTGCGGACATCTGACGGCCTTATCGCCTCATGAGCCTCCTGAGCGTTATCCCGGCTCGCGTAAAAATTTGGACTTTCGGGCAGGTAATTAGACCCAAACTCAGAACCTACTAACGCCCGAGCTGCGTAAATTGCATCTTTGGAGAGGTAAGTGGAATCGGTTCGCATGTAGGTAATCAGACCTGCCTCATACAGTCGTTGAGCAAGCGTCATAGTCTTTTTAACTCCAAATCCAAGACGCTGACTCGCGGCCTGTTGTAGAGTTGACGTAATAAATGGCGCAGGCGGACGTGTTTTGCCAGGCTTACTCTCTCGCTCAACAACGTGATAAGTCGTAGCATTTAATGCATCGGTGGCCGACTTAGCCTGATCGCCATTAACCGGTTTGTAGGCCTTACCTTGGTATTCGATGACCTGAAAGCGTGACTCACTACTCTGACGCGACAGGTCTGCAAAAATCTCCCAGTATTCCTCTGGTACGAACGCCCGGATCGCACGCTCACGCTCAACGACTAATCTAACAGCAACAGATTGCACCCTTCCAGCAGAGAGGCCGCGGGCAATCTTTGCCCACAACAATGGTGAGACCATATATCCCACTATACGATCCAAAAAGCGTCGCGCTTGTTGTGCGTTCACACGATCAACATCGACATTTGATGGCCTGTTGAAGGCTGCCTCGATGGCTGTTTTGGTGATTTCAGAAAACGTAACCCGCTGGTATTTGTCAGGATCGCCGCCAATGGTCTCTTGCAAGTGCCAGGCGATGGCCTCCCCTTCTCTATCCAAGTCGGTCGCAAGGTAAATATGGTCTGCTTGACCCGCCAGCTTCTTGAGCTCGGAAACGACTTTTTCTTTGCCCGGCAAGATTTCATAACGCGCAGTCCAGCCATGCTCAGGATCAACACCCATGCGGCGTATCAACTGCCTTTTCGCTTTTTCCTCTTTTGATAGGCTCGGCGTCTTGGCGGTCTTCTCTGCGGATGCAGCCCCAGCGGTCGGGAGGTCACGGATATGACCCACACTCGATTTCACAATGAAGTTTGAACCAAGGTACTTGTTGATAGTCTTGGCCTTGGCCGGAGACTCTACGATAACCAGCGATTTTCCCATGGAATTCCTGAATACTCTATCTGTGGTCGTTTGATCAAGTAGCGCATTGAAAAGTCAAAACACTCTCCGACGCAAACAACTCTCTCTTTTTTAGAAATACGGTAGAACGAATAGAGACTCAAGTCCCACCGAAAATAAAACAGCTATCGTTGCGTCAAAAATGCTAGAACCTCCTCTAGAAGGCGCTTGATCGCTGTAGCCTCAATATTGGACCTCGCATCATCCAATGCAACCCAGACATAACCGTTTTCCGAGCCGATCCCGATGATATCTGGTGGGAGGTTTTTAAGAATGACTGAGAAATCGCCCGATAGTAAGTCCCAACTCCTTGAACCCGGTGGAGACGCCCATGGATCATCACGGCCTGGGATCCGCCAGAAAGAAGTTGGTAGCGGTTTCTGATCGGTCCAAATAAGATACTGAGACAACCGATCGATATTCAGCCGCTCCGTGACCCAATCGTCCACGATCAAAATCTTTACTTTTATACCAAGCTTTAATGCCTCCATCCGACGTTCGCCCTGACGTCGCTCAATAGGCGATGGGAGGATCCAGGTAATCGATCCCATGACGGCTAGTAATCCGAGTACAATCCAAAACCATGCCATCGAAGAGCGTCTCCCTATGAGCCAAAATGCCTTGATACCCGCTGTATTACATGTGTGCCAGCGAGTGCTCCCCACACTTCATATTCAGGGTGGAGCGTCGGAGCCCTTCTATCAAGCACCAAAAGGAAATCGACCTGCAATCCTTTTTTTCCGAGAAGACTTTGTTAGAAGTTTGTTCCACGAGCTGGCACATTACAGCCTCGCGGGAGACATGCGAAGACAAATTGACGATTATGGCTACTGGTATTCGCCCTGTGGCAGGTCATCGAGGGAACAAGAGCAATTTGAGCAGGTTGAAGCGAGGCCACAAGGGCTTGAGAAATTATTTTGTGAGATTTGGTCGGTTCCATTCTCACCAAGTCTTGATGATTTTTCCGGGAGGCATACTTCCGCTGGGTTTCTTGAGAAATTGGAAAATGCATACATTGACATGAAAACAACCCCATCAAATACACCGCAGCGAGTCTTGGAGGGCATGCGCTATTTCGTCTCGAGTGTTTCCACTTGTCGCTCTATTACTAGCAGGCTGTAACGAGCTAGAGCAGTCGATCGCTCCGAACCAAAGCGATTTAGATCGGGTTGCAGGGATTCTAGGCCAACCGCCGGAAAAATTAGTTCCCAATCCGTTTTCGCGGGTTGGTCCACCCCGGATACGACTGAGTGAGACCCGAATTCGTTTCGCAAACGCACTCGAGCTTGCCGAGTGCGGACTTCTCCCGCTAATCGCAGAACGCAATTCCAGTCTCGGTAAGCAAAAACAAGAATCGAGCCGACTTATTTATGAGTGGAAGGTTCGAGCAGGCTTATCGAGATGTTCGGAATTACAAGACAAAGAGTGGTTCCAACTTGCGGTAAATGCCAAGCAACATGATGTGGAGGCGGCTGTCGTCGAACTCCTAACTAACAGCGAAGAGGCAGATCGAATCCACACAAAGGTATCTCCCCCATTCAAGACTCTGAACGAGAGCACGTCCGTGTACACCAGGACAACAATAAATATTCTGCGGACACTCACAAGCGCGCTATCCAACGCCGACACTGCCGATGAATCGACAATCAGTGATTTCGAGGGATCCCTAAAGGAGTGGGGCGGAACACAGCACCATGGAACACTCCACAAAGCTATCGGTCAGACCCTTTCTTGGGTCTCGAGCGCCAACCGTATCCAAGAAACGGCCATCAGATCAGGTAGGCTCTGCCCCATGGGTACACCAACCGAGCAAGGACGTAATCTCCAAGCCTTCATGCAAGGGTTCTTTAAAAATACTCTACAACCAAAAATATCCTCACTATCGCGAGCCTTAGAGTCACTTGATAGGCAATGGTCAGTACTTCTGCTAACGCGAATCTCACACGACGAACTGATTGACGCTTTGCTAAGACTACCTGCGGGTACACGAAACGAATTGAGTCTTGTGATCAAATTACACGTCGACCAGTGGCAACGCTTGCTTCAAGGTTGCAATTTGGCCCCGCGTGCAGAAACCACGAATTCAAAAAAGCCCTCACGTTCTTCTTGAGACACCAACTCATGGTGCATGAATCGACACATCGTCGGGACATCACGTAGCGTCGAAGGATCAGTCGCGATTAGTTTGAGGCAGGTACCAGTGTCTACCTTACGCAGGGCGTTTCGGAGCATCATGACAGGCTCAGGACACTTCAAACCGGATGCGTCGACAGTCTCTGCGACTATTTTTTTGTCACTGTAAAGTTTCATGAAAGGCACAATACTCATCGTTTCCTGTAACATACTGCACCGATTTTTTTTATCCAAGGATTTTAATTTTATGTCTAAACGAACCGCACTAGTAACCGGCGGTACCGGTGGTATCGGGACAGCAATCTGCCGAGAGCTTTTTACTGAAGGGTTTACAGTCGTCGCCGGCTATAATTCCGGGGGCAACCATGACAAAGCCAGAGCGTGGCAAGAGGATCAGCGAGCCGCCGGCTATGAGTTTGATATCGCCTATGGTGACGTATCAGACTCCGAGTCGTCCCGCCAATGTATCGACGGGGTTGTGGAGACGCACGGGAATGTTCATTGCCTAGTCAATAACGCAGGGATCACTCGTGACTCGACCTTCCGTAAGATGACACTAGAGCAATGGGATCAAGTGTTAAACGCAAACCTTCGCTCTGTATTCAACATGACCAGACTTGTTATCGACGGCATGCTGGAAGAAAGGTGGGGACGCGTGATAAACATCAGCTCGGTAAACGGGCAGAAAGGCCAGTTCGGACAAGCAAACTATGCAGCAGCAAAGGCAGGAATGCACGGCTTTACTAAATCTCTCGCTCAAGAGGTGGCATCGAAAGGGGTAACCGTAAACACAATCAGCCCCGGCTACATCATGACGGCCATGGTCGCGGCTATTGGCGATGAAATCCTCGAGAAGATCGCATCAACCATCCCCGTCGGGCGTCTCGGTAACCCTGACGAGGTCGCACATTCAGTTGCCTTCCTGGCCTCAGATCGCGCGGCCTTCGTGACAGGCTCGAACCTTGCGATCAATGGTGGTCAACATATGTTCTGACGTCCTTAAATTCCTGTGTTGGTAGCAAAAGACTCCCCACAGGCTTTCGTTTTATTGCGATGCACAATAAACTGTCAATAGTAGATCGACGAGGATACTGGCTTGAGTACTGAGAACCCAAAAGCACCAGAGAAACTATTCGAATCCATAAACGCAGAAAGCAAACGCCTAATGCAGGGCGTGATTCGCTCTGAAGACACCGCGGAGATTGCAAGTAATCTAACCGGTCTCTGGTCTCAGTTAGTAATGCATTCTTGGACCAATCCACAGGGTTGGTTAGAGATGGTAAACAAATACCAGAAAGATCAATTCAAACTATGGAACGATCTAATAAATGGGGCGGCGGATTCCCGACCGCCTAAAGATCGTCGTTTCGACTCTGATGAGTGGTCAAAACTGCCAGTGTTTGACTTTATCAAACAATCATACCTGTTGACTGCCGACGCACTCAGTAAGTCAACAGACGCAATTCCTTTGGACGAAAAAGAAAAGAAGAGATTAAAGTTCTATACGCAGTATTTCATTGATGCCATGAGTCCCTCGAATTTCGTCAACTTAAATCCCGATATCATCACAGAGGCTATTAGGACTAATGGCCAAAGTCTGATCGATGGAATGCAGAATCTCATGTCTGATCTCGAAAAAGGTCGGATCACTATGACCGACGAGTCAGCCTTCACGTTAGGTGAAAATATAGGAGTGTCCGAGGGTTCTGTCGTCTTCAGGAACCATTTATTCGAGTTGGTACAATATAAACCGACAACCGAAACCGTCCATCAACGACCACTACTAATCGTCCCGCCATGCATTAACAAGTTTTATATTCTTGACCTTCAGCCACAAAATTCCTACGTGAAGTGGTGTGTCGACCAAGGGAACACGGTGTTCCTAATTTCTTGGGCAAATACAACCCCAGAATACAGTCACATCGGTTGGGACGACTACGTTCAGGACGGTATTTTTGAGGCGACACGCGTTGTGAAAGAAATCACAGGCGAGAAAAAATTTAATGCAGTTGCTTGGTGTATTGGCGGTACTATTTTGGCATCAGCGCTGGCGGTCATGCAGAAAAAGCGAGACTCAAGTATCGGCTCTGTGACCCTCCTGACGACGCTTCTCGATTTCTCTGAGCCGGGTGACCTAGGGGTATTCCTCAACGAGGAAGAAGTCAATCTGCGGGCTGTCCAGATTGAAACAGATGGGGTGATGTCAGGGAAAAATCTCTCCCTAGGATTCAATATGATCCGTTCTAATGATCTCATCTGGTCATATGTTGTAAACAACTACCTCAAGGGGAAAACACCGCCACCCTTCGACCTGCTTTACTGGAACTCAGACCCGACGAACCTTCCAGCAACTATGTACAACACTTACGTGAGCGAGATGTATATAAAAAATAATCTCGCAAAGCCGCGTGGCTTTGTTTGTTGCGGGAGTCCCGTGGAGTTAAACATAATCAAAACCCCGATGTATTTCTTATCTGCAATTGACGATCACATCGCCCCCTGGAAATCCACATTCTTAGGAACTGAACTTGTGGGTGGGCGCCTAGAGTTCGTGTTAGGTGGATCCGGTCATATCGCTGGCGTTATCAACCCACCCGCGAAAAACAAGCGCAACTATTGGACTTCCGGTGAATTAGGTCACGGGCCTGATCATTGGCTTGAAAGCGCAACTAATCACTCTGGGTCTTGGTGGACGCACTGGCATAAGTGGCTCGAAAGGCAGAATGCTCGTCAGGTCCCTGCTCGACAAATCGAAACCGTTGGCGACTATAAAGAAATCGTTCCTGCTCCGGGCGACTATGTCCGCGTTCGTCTCTAGCTAAAGTAAAAGAAAAAAACATGGTCTGGTTATCTAACCAACCTGTGACTTGTGTTGCCAGTAGTCCGTTCATTAGTGCCTAGCCTAGACTTGCCTTCTCGTCAACTGGGTCAATACCTCCTTTTCAAGAGGCTCTCTCTAAAAAAAATACACTGTTTATGGAATTTTACTCTTGATTTGGAACTAGTTTGAAATCAAGAGTGTTTTCAACTTTACTTTAATTTCGGTCATCTTGGCGTTTCTGATTAGCTAAATGAGATTCGGAGCGTGGACTAAGCACTTAAAGATCAGCTTGTACAACGGTAGCCTAGCTGCGGCGCCAATGGTATCGCGGGACCGAAATCGCTCCGCGATGATCAATAAATTGACTGCTAAAAGTTTGAGCGTCAAGTCGTGACCAGAAGGCCTATTAACAGCTGGTCAGAAAAGTCGGGAAGATCCGACTACTTAACCTTTAATCTTACATAGGAGATTTTATGATGAGACTAATAAATCTAAAAGTTGCGTCTTTAGTAATTTCCACGATGTTTATCGGAGGCTCAGTTACTGCCGATACTATCCGGTTTTGGACAATCGAGGACAAACCGCCACGTCTCGCAAAACAGCAAGCCATGGCTGACGATTTCAAAGCGCTGACTGGCCACGATGTTGAAGTAATACCAATCGACGAAAAAGATCTGGGCAAACGCGCGACAGCAGCATTTGCCGCTGGTGATCTGCCGGATGTCATCTACCACACGTTGCAATACGTGCTGCCGTGGGCAGAAGCAGGGATTCTCGACGTAGAGACCAACGCTGATATCGTAGATTCGTTAAAAAAGAGCACCTTTGCCCCAGGCGCTATCTCGATGGCGCAGTTCGACGGAATGACAGCCGGTGTTCCAGTCGACGGTTGGACTCAAATGGTGGTCTACCGTAAAGACCTTTTTGAGGCCGCGGGGCTTGAAGCACCTACCAGCTTTGCTGCTATCGAGACCGCCATTGACAAGCTACATAACCCTCCCTCCATGTACGGTTTTGTTGCGCCGAATAAGGTTGACGAAAATTTCATGAGCCAGGTCTTAGAGCATGTCTTCCTAGCGAACGGTCTATCGCCAGTAGGTTCCGATGGATTCGCTTCACTTGATAAAAAAAAGACCGTAGAAGTGTTAGATTTTTATAAAAAGATCGCAACCGCATCGCCTCCAGGTGAATTATTTTGGAAGCAGTCGAGGGAGGTCTATTTCGCAGGTAAGGCTGCGATGATTATCTGGTCACCCTTCATCCTTGACGAGCTAGCCGGTCTGAGGGACTCAGCGCCACCAACAATAAACGATGATCCCACCTCAACCGAGTTAGCCTCTAAAACTGGTATCGTCACTACGTTCGGTGGGCCATCAAACCCGTCAGGTGCGGCTTGGGCTGATATTCGTTACCTTGGCGTAACGAACGACGCCAACACAGATGTTGCTACACAGTTCGTGGAATATTCAATGAAAGATGGTTACACATCAACATTATCGATAGCCCCCGAGGGCAAGTTCCCTGTTCGACGAGGAGAGGTCACTGACACAGCCAAATACATAAAGGCGTGGTCAAAATTACCTGTCGGTGTTGATCGAAAGGCACCTCTTTCGGACGTTTATGACTCGAGAACTATACGCCGTATTGTTGAGGGCCTAGAGACCGCTAACCGTTGGGGCGTCAAAGAGGGTCAATTAACCCTGGCCTCCAAGATGATCAACTCTCAGGTGATCAACCGAGTAGTTCGCGGATATATAGACGATGAAATCAGTGCTGATGACGCTGTTGCCAGACTTAACAGTGAGTTGAAGGCAATCGAATAGTCTCGCCCCAGGCAATCATCTACGGATGATTGCCTTAGGCCGCTTAAAGACGAAAATTAGAAAACGGCGAAAGAATGGGTTTGGTGGATAAGCGTCAAGGAGCGTTAGCGCGCAGGGAAAAGAGGCTCGCCTACCTCCTTCTTTTGCCGACATTCCTACTCGTTTTCTCGATCGTATTATTCCCCTTGATCGCTAACTTTTGGATCTCAGTAAAACCAGTAACACTCTCGGATCTCAGGCCGCCCACTCTTATCGTCAAAGAAAAGCTTCGCGGGAAGCTGGTCAATGTCGGTGATGACGCAAAGATTGAGTATCGTTTCCGTAACTCATCGATCAAATATCCACTCTCTTCGGCTTCCTTTTCTGATTCTTTGCCTCTTGGCATAGAGGTCACGGGTTTAGACCCCGCTTGTTCACTCACGGATGATGGGATAACGCTTCGATGCTACCTAGGCGATCTGGAACCAAAGGCCCGAGGTAAGATAAGAATCGAAGTCGCCTCAGCAGATAACTTTTTTGGTTCGAAAGAGATATTTCGAGCAAGCGAGCCTCAACTAGAATTTACTTCCTCTAACGTCCTGACATCTTTCGATTTCACCTTTGCCAATTTTAGCAAGATCTTTTCGGCCGCAGAGTTTTGGGATGTGCTAAAAGTGTCCATTTACTACACCGTTTTTGGCACTGCCGGGGCGTTAATCGTTGGTTTGTTCGCTGCGCAGATCATGAAAANATCGTTCCCGGGGCGATCTTTAGTNAGAGGTCTGCTGTTATTCCCATACGTGGCACCGGTGATTGCCGTAGCGTTTAGCTGGGTAGTTCTCTTCGACCCATTTTCAGGCATCGTAAATGCGATGTTGGTCCAAACAAATATTACAGATANNCCNATAAATTTTTTTGGTCAGAGGAGTATCGTTGTCGATTTTTTTGGATTTAGTTTCAGTTTGCCGCTCGCTCTGACCATGGTCATCATTTTCGAGATATGGCGTTATTTTCCGTTAGCTTTTTTATTCATCCTCGCACGCATGCAGTCTATCCCGTCAGACATATACGAGGCCGCTGAGATGGACGGTGCCACACCTCTACAGCAGTTCTGGTCTCTTTCCATGCCCCTTATTGCTGGTATTCTGGCCATACTTTTTCTGCTTCGCTTTATTTGGACGTTCAACAAGTTTGACGATATTTTTCTTCTGACGGGTGGTAACGCCGGAACCCGAACCCTGACGGTCAGTGTCTACGAACAGGCTTTTGCAATTTCAAACCTTGGCGCTGGTGCTGCCGTGGCAGTGGTCATCTTCGTCCTTTTACTCATCTTCGCGATCATCTTCATTCGGTTCGCACCAAAGGACACCACCCAATGAGAATCTGGATGCACGGTATCTTCGGTGCGATCCTAGCGGGAAGCATTTGGACCTGCTTTTGGCACATAATCGTGACCACGATACTCGTGATATCAACTGGGGCGGCGATCTCAATACAGACGGGACCATCCATCTTGGCGGGTGCCACAGTGGGTCCGATTGCGATCCTTCTACGCGCCAAAAGGTGCGTGTCGCATCATTTCATAGGATGCACAACAATGGCTGCATTTCTTTGGGCCTTTTCATTAGCGACTCCATTTGATCCGGCTGGATTACTACCAGACTGGCAGAGCTGGTTCTCGCTCTTAGTCGTCGCGGTATTGTCTTGGTTCTGCTTCACGTCGGTCTTAAAAAATATCTCGCCAACGATGCAAAATAGATATGTTTCTGAACAATTTTATCTCAGACTTTTCTGGGGGCTTGGTTTAGTCATCTTCATTTTAATCGTAATAGCCCCATTCTATGTGATGGTAATGACGAGCCTGAAGAGTCAACAGAGTTTGCTAGCCAATCCGCTCGACCTGTCAATCAATATGGATGTCGGCGTTTCGGTTCTGTTTCGTTCATATATCGAATTATTCACAGAGTACAATTTCGGCTTATTGTTAATGAACTCGTCCTTGGTGTCGGTATCAACCGTTCTGATAACCCTCTTATTCTCAATCCCCGGTGCCTACGCTGTAGCTAAGCTTCAGTTTCCGGGTCGGAATTTACTTTCCGGTTCCGTTCTATTGATCTATTTGATTCCTGCAATAATTTTGGTGATTCCACTTTATGCAGTTTTTAGTCAACTGGGCTTGAGGAATTCACTAATCGGGTTGTGTATGGTCTACCCNGCAACCACCATTCCAGTTGCGCTCTATATGTTCCGAGGATATTTTGCAGGACTCCCGTCCGAGCTGGACGATGCAGGTTTAATGGATGGACTGACACGATGGCAAATTATTTTAAAAATCGCTGTGCCATTGTCAAAGCCGGCGATCGCTTCGGTTGCCCTCTATGTATTTATGATTGCCTGGAACGAGTTTCTTTTTGCTTTTATGTTTTTAGACGACATTAAACTTTTTACATTGTCCAGAGGAATCGTCTCGCTGAACTCATCTGAGGTCCCTCGGGAACACTTGATGGCTGGGGCTGTCATAGCGACTATTCCAGTTTTACTTCTTTTCCTTTGGTTTGAAAAATTTCTTGTGTCTGGGCTGACTTCAGGCAGTGTGAAAGGATAGAAAGTGTTAACACTGTTTAGAACATTTCCCACAATTGACGGAATATCCATATTCGTGACGGGAACTCATCAGATCGGTTCCGCATCTATAAACCAGTCGAGGATCCTACAATTTGGTGTTAAGTACAGCCAAAAATATCTCTTGAATGATTCAGGAGCAAAAAATTTAAGATACATAGAGACGTTCCGTCTTACGAATTAGAATTTAAGATTGACAGTGTCAGAGGGGATAACTGTATGACAAGATCTTTTGACGCAAACGATGGCCGAACTTTTTATTCAATTGATTTCGCTTGGCCTCGAGCAATTTATCTATCTTGCAATCCCACTGCAGTAAGGGTGACAAACGAGCGAGGAAACTAGCAATAAGATGGCTTCAATCCAGCTTAAAGATATTCAGAAATCGTTCGGTGATCTACAGGTGGTTAAGGGCATCGACTTCGACATAAGGGAAGGCGAACTCATAGTATTAGTTGGTCCGTCAGGATGCGGTAAATCCACACTCCTAAGAATTTTAGCTGGCCTCGAGGATGCTGACTCTGGTTCGGTTTTTATAGATGGCGCAGATGTGACGGACCGGTTGCCGTCCGAACGTGGCCTTTCAATGGTGTTCCAATCATACGCACTATATCCGCATATGACTGTGAGTGAAAATATAGGATTTGCATTAAAAACGGCCGGCATGGCTCAGCATGTGATTTTTAATCGCGTCCAGCAAGTGGCCAAGATTTTACAATTAGAACCAGAATTGGACCGACTGCCAAAACAATTGTCAGGAGGACAGCGACAGCGGGTGGCAATAGGCAGAGCTATAGTTCGTGAGCCAAATGGTTTTTTGTTTGATGAGCCGCTTTCTAACTTGGACGCGGCATTACGCGCCAACATGCGTTTGGAAATATCGCGACTGCAGAAACAGTTGGGCGTCACGACCGTTTACGTTACCCATGACCAAGTTGAAGCAATGACTTTGGCTGATCGAATCGTAGTACTGAACGAGGGCAACATAATGCAAGCGGGTAGCCCGCGCGAATTATATACAGCCCCTCAAAATAAGTTCGTTGCTGAATTCATTGGTAGTCCCAAAATGAATATCGTCCGTTGCCAGGTGAACAATACATCCGTGTCGCTATTAGGGCCTGGGACAATACTGAAAAATTTGTTGACAGAAAAAGCTGGAGCACTTTGGCTCGGTGTAAGACCAGAACATATTCAAGTGTGTGATACAGCCAGTGCCTCAATATGCGGCACAGTCGCAGTCGTCGAGTACTTGGGTTCAGAACAGTTCGCATATGTCGATTGTGGTCTCGATGAAATGATCACGGTGCGCGCCGATCCAAGCAGTGAAATAATTCTTGGCGCGGAGGTAGGGATCAGCCTGAACCCAAATCAAATACATTTTTTTGATCAGAACGAAAGACGAATCTAGTTTGCCAACTTCAACCTAGCCGGGATCTCTTCCTCTCCGACATCTCGCTACAGCTTTTCTTGTTTTTGAGGCACCTTTAACTATTTTTTCAGCAGACAGCTGTAGCGATTTAAGGATAATCAGTGTGCCGTCCTGTCCTATAAGGTGAGATCTATCGATAAATTAATCATCGCTATTGAGTCCCAAAAAAGATGCGCAGTCTGCTAGCATCTTTGCGGATCTCGTCCCGAGGAGAAAGGCTATGGTTCCGATTTGGGTGCCCACAGCAGATAGGGTGGCAAACGCGGCGGTCACTGATTTGATGGCTCACTTCAATGCGAAGCTCGGCCGCTCCATCCACGATTATGCTGGACTGCACAAATTCAGTGTGCATGAGCCTGAAGAATTCTGGGATGGCATCTGGGAACATGCGAGACTCATTGGCATAAGAAAAGGGCCGACACTGGTCAATCGCACAGAAATGCCCGGGGCACAGTTTTATCCCGAATCCCTTATTAATTTTGCTGAAAATTGTTTGGCTCATGATGCTCCAGACGAGGAGACCGCGATAATCTCATACATCGAGACCGGAGCTCGCGCGGAGCTAACGTGGAAAGAACTCAGGCAACGGGTTGCGAATTTCAGGTATACGTTGATTGAGTTAGGTGTGCAATCTGAGGATGTGGTGGCCGGATTCGTCAGTAGCGGATCGGAGGCGATCGTAGCATCGTTGGCAACGCTGTCCCTCGGAGCCATATGGACCAGTTGCTCTCCTGACTTCGGAGTTCAGGGTGTACTTGACCGGTTCGGCCAAACAAATCCGAAAGTATTGGTCGCCGCCCATAGCGCTCGGTACAACAACAAATCGATCGATTTAACCGATCGCGTTAATGGTCTCCTCTCAGAACTTCCATCGATCACCGCGAGTATAGTATTCCCCGGCGCTTGCCCAGATGAATTCTCGGGCTTGATTTATCGTCCAGGCTGCCGCGTCGTTGATTTCAATACGGCGATAACCGGCAACCATCCTCTAGAGTTCGCGGCCACACCTTTCAACCACCCGGGTTTTATCCTTTACAGTTCAGGAACAACCGGCGTACCCAAGTGCATCGTTCACAGCCAAGGCGGGGCTCTCATTCAACTTGTCAAAGAGCATCGATACCACGTCGATATCAAGGCTTTTGAACGGGTTTTCTATTACACCACCTGTGGCTGGATGATGTGGAACTGGTTGCTCGCCTCTCTGGCGTCAAAAGCTTGTGTAGTTACCTTTGATGGTTCTCCTTTTGTGAGAGGTGCCAAGACTCTTTGGACACTATGTGATCAGGATGATTGGCATGTCTTTGGTACGAGCGCCAAATACATAGCTGCGATTGATAAACATGGTTATGAACCGCGTGAGAAGCACCAGCTGAGATCTCTGAAAGCGATCTTGTCGACCGGCTCGCCATTAGCGCACGAATCCTTCGATTATGTGTACCAAGATATTAAACAAGACGTGCTGTTAGGATCCATATCGGGCGGTACGGACATTGTTTCTTGCTTTTGTCTCTCGTGCCCGACTCTTCCTGTTTACCGAGGTGAATTGCAGTGCGCGGGGCTGGGGCTCGCGGTCGATGTGGTGGATAACGCGGGTCAGTCTGTCATCGGTGAGAAGGGTGAGTTGGTTTGTCGACAGCCGTTCCCCGTGATGCCGGTTCGGTTCTTTGGTGATGCCGATGGCAGCAAGTATCGCTCCGCCTACTTTGAGGGATTCACCGGTATATGGACACACGGTGATTTCGCCGAGCGGACCCAGTGTGGTGGTTTCATCATCCACGGCCGTGCTGATGCTACTCTTAACCCAGGCGGGGTCAGGATTGGTACTGCTGAAATATATCGACAGGTGGAATCTGTCCCTGCCGTGCTAGAGTCACTTGCAATAGGTCAAACTGTCGGTGACGATGTCCGGATTGTGTTGTTTGTGGTATTGCGGGAGGAGGTAACACTTGGTGACGATCTTCGAAAAACGATCAAAAGTCAGATCCGCAAAAACACGACACCACGCCATGTTCCCGAGATTATTGCGCAGGTCCCTGACCTCCCTCGGACTGTAAGTGGTAAGATCGTTGAATTGGCCGTGCGCAATGTGGTGCACGGCGACAGTGTGAAAAATATTGAGGCGCTTGCGAATCCAGATGCATTGGACTACTTCAAAAATCACCCGGACGTTTTTATTTAGTGTTCTAGCCACTCTCATCTCTCTGGTACTTGCGACGCCGGGGATGACTAACCCCGCCGATGTTCGAGTATTGGTAGATATCTCTGGTTCTATGAAGAAAGCCGATCCCAAAGCTGTTCGTGGACCCGCGACCGCACTTCTGGCAGCACTGCTCCCCGACCGTTCAAAGGGCGGTATTTGGCTTTTCGGGTCGGATGTGAGAGAACTCGTTCCCTATGGACCGGTCGACGCCCGCTGGGATGCATTAGGAAAACCGATTGAGGCTTCCATTGGCTCAACAGATCGGTTTACGCATATGGAAAGTGCTGTCAAAACTGGTATACGCGCTGGCGGACAGCAAGTTAGTGGTGTCTGTCATGTGATCCTAATAACTGATGGAATTGTCGACGTCAGGGGCGGCAAAGATGCGTCGAGCATATCGCGCGATAGGATTATTAAATCTTTGTTACCAGAGGCGTCTGAACGAAATTGTCGGATCCACACCATCGCACTTTCTGATCAAGCAGACTTACCGCTGCTTCGTCAAATGGCACTAGAGACCGACGGTCTATTCACTCTCCTTGATCGGCCTGGTGACCTCATCCCGGTGATGCTTGATTCCTTAGAGTTGGCACTACGGTCTCAACAACTTCCAATCCGCGACCAGCAGATCAATATTGACCCCGATATCCGACAGCTGCGTCTTATCCGACTGGATAGCGAATCAGACATAGAGCTGAAGACTGACTCAAAAGTCGTTAATTCAACCAGCGAAAATGCGGGCATCACCTATTATAGGGGTACGGGGTATCAGACGTTAATCTGGTCAAATCCTATACCTGGTCGTTACACGTTAACATCTGACCTCGGGCCAACAGATCGAATCTTAATAGATTCTGATGTCCGTCTAGAGCTCACTGAACTACCTCCCACAATCAGCTCCGATCAAACGCTCGGATTGAGTGCCTCAGTAAGAAATAAGAGTGGTCAGATCACTGCTCTTGATCGCGAGTTTCGAGTCGCCTTTGGTAATCGTGTCGACCCAGTCCGTTCGAGAGGAAACGAACTATCCATGCAAATTGATAGCCCAACAATAGGCCGTTCAATCCTGACAGTGCAGAGCTTTGATAAAAAACACGAACGCCAAATACAGCGGGCCTTCGAGGTATTGAAGACACAACCCGCGCTCGAAATTGCTACAGACTCATCAAAAGGGGTGGGTCAGGTCGCATCAAGCGTCAAACCGAAGTCTCAGGACGCTAAAACCCTAGTAAAAGCATTTGAAGGACAGACTCTACTACCAGAGATCGTAAAAGAACAATTACCCGAAGGGATACGTAAGTGGCCGTTGTGGCAGCTCGCTGTGAGCGCTCTGGCCGCTATTGGGGTTATCGCGCTTGTCGTCGGTTTAGTTCTTCGTCCAAAACATCATTTGCCGGAATAATTCATGCGCTATCTGCCCCGCAGCCCGAGCACACAAGACTTTTCTTTGCTGGTGGCGGTTATATCCGTCCAACGCAAGAAACAACCAAACTTGCCTAATCCGCTCGCTCCATTTTTTGATCGAGGACTCAACAGGAATAGTCACCTTATAGCACGATGAACCGTAATCCGACACAGCATCGAAAGCATGTTAATTAACTTCATTGGCGACATTCATGGATACGCAAACGAGCTCAAAACACTGCTTGCCAAATTGGGCTACCGAAAATCGCTGCGCCGTGGCTGGTCGACTGGTGACGGTACCATCGTATTTCTGGGTGATCTGATCGACCGTGGGCCCCACCAAAAACAGACTGTTGATATTGTTAGGGAGCTCTGCGAGCTTGGACACGCAACTTGCCTAACTGGCAACCACGAGTTTAATGCGGTGGGATTCGTGACAAAGCGCACTGACGAGCCCGGTAAATTTGTTCGTAGTCATACTGACAACCACATCCAACAACACCAAGCGTTCTTAGAGGCGTTCGCGAATGATGCTCATGGCTACCGAGAGACCCTTGATTGGTTCCAGACATTGCCGATTTGGTTCGACAATTCAAACGCTCGGGCCGTTCACGCGTGTTGGAACACCGTTGCACAAAATGATCTTGCGTCTCTTCTAAACGATGATCATAGCCCGCGTGGCCGATCTTTTTACGAGCAAACAGGGATATATGGATCCAGGGCGTGGGAGGCACGTGAGACCCTATTAAATGGGCTCGAGGTCAAACTTCCAAATGATGTGTTCTTCAGCGACTACTACGGTGTAAAACGTTATCGGATCCGACTGAATTGGTGGCAATCTCAGCAAACAACCTTTCAAGAAGCCGCCGTCATTGACGACAGCCAACGGTCCACTATTCCTGACCTTCCCCTGCCAGAAAAGTCACCAACCTATGACGGCCCTCTCTGCTTCTTTGGTCACTACTGGATGAGAGGTACGCCACGAATATCCCACCCGCACGCAATTTGTCTCGATTACAGCGTTGCGCTGCACGACGGCGTCTTGTGCGCTTACCAGTTCAAAGGTGAAACAAAGGCTCGCCAGGATCACCTGATTTGGGTTAATAAGTCGGTAACCGCCGTTTGATCAATGTTCCCTCTGACTCAAAGGGCTAATCGATTACCTTGAGCGTCTTAACTGACATCTTTCCATTACGACCTTCAGCCAAATCAAATTCGACACGTTGGTTATCTTCCAAACGTTCTATGCCATTTTCTTTTACGGCCGTGATATGGACAAAAGCATCGTCGCCACCTTCATCAGGGACAATGAATCCGAAACCCTTGGTCTCGTTAAACCACTTTACTTTACCAGTTTGCATGCGTTTTCCTTCGCAACTGCCCGGAGGCCCGACGCTCCGCGCGTTTCACTAAAAATGCCAGTCAGTGTTGCGGTTAGGCGGACACATGCTAAGCATTCGAGCATATAAAGCCTCGCAGGTTCTCGCGTAAAGTCAATGATGAATCGAAGATTATCTGATCGAGATGCTCAAATGTTTAGATCCACCGCCTGACGGTTTGCCTATATTGCAGGTAGAGATCTCCAAATTTTTCAGCTACTACACGTTCTTCTGGCACTATCTGAAAGCGAGTGAGATACCACAATACACCCAGCAATCCAAACGGACTAAACGGGGTTGGTTGCAAAAGATAGTAGGCAGTAAGTAGGGCATTAGACCAAGATACATAGGGTTTCGCGTAAACCGGTATACACCACTAGTTACCAACACTTCGGACTCATGAGGGTTCCAAGGATGAATAGTGGTCCCGCGGTGAATAAAGGCCAACATACCGCCGATTCCGAGTATGCCCGACAAGATACCGAGAGCTGAGATCAAAGCCCAAGGCGGCTCAAACAGTGCCGCGCTATATGCGGTTAATCCTAAGTTTGGAATCCCCGCCAAGATGACAATGATTGGGGGCGGTATTTTACACTCAAGCCAAAACATAAAGGGATCATCTCTATTCTTTCCGACTTGGTCGGGACGGCAGGATTTGAACCTGCGACCCCTTGCACCCCATGCAAGTGCGCTACCAGGCTGCGCCACGCCCCGAGTGCGGCAAAGTATACAGTGTCTTAGTCAGACAGCAACCGACGGACTTGCTCGAGGTCTCTAACGACCTCGCGCAGAGCCATTCCCTTCGAGTCATCCTGAGATGCGACAACACGAGCCTCGTCTTCCTCCTGAATTCGCAGCTTTGCTCCAGAGAGCGTAAATCCCTGCTGATGCACCAGTGCACGAATACGACGGATCATTATGAGATCTTGATATCGATAGTAACGGCGGTTTCCCCGGCGCTTGTCGGGTTGGAGTTCTGCGAACTCTTGCTCCCAATATCTCAGGACGTGTGGTTTTACGCCGCATAAACGACTCGCCTCTCCAATAGTAAAATAGACCCGATCAGGGATCTGTGGGAGATCGTTATCGAAGAGATCCACTGTACTCACTCATTATCCAGCGGATGATAGAGCTCGACCTGTGAACGTAGTTTTTGTCCCGCCCGGAACGTTACAACCCGACGAGCGCTCACTGGAACCTCCTCTCCAGTTTTCGGGTTACGGCCCGGCCTCTCGTTTTTATCGCGCAACTCGAAATTTCCAAATCCTGACAAACGCACGGGATCTCCATCGATCAGAGAAACACTCAATTCCTCGAAAAGAATTTCAACCATTTCTTTAGCTTCGCGTTTATTTAGACCAACCACATCGTTTAAGTGCTCTGACAAATCTGCTTTAGTAAGCGCTGGCATCGTATTTATCCTCTCAACTCTGCATCAGCATTCTTTCGAAGAACGCGAACAACCTGATCAACTAATTCCTGAATCGCTTGATCGTCAAGCGTTCCCTGCGAGTCCTGCAAGCTAACCGAGAGTGCCAGACTCTGACGCCCGTCCGGGACACCCGGTCCACGATACACATCAAACAATTCAACAGACTGGATGCGGTCATCCTGTAGAGTCGCCACCGCGTCCTTAATCTGCTGCCATGTGACCATGTCATCAACGACTACTGCCAAATCGCGAGTGACCCTAGGATAACGCGAAATCGCTTTAAAAGCAGTAACTTGTCCTCGCAAAAGTGGATCTAGCTTTAGGTCCGCCAGGAATAGGGGCTTCGGTAAATCTAGCTGACGAGCCAATTTCGGGTGTAATCGGCCGACGATACCCAGAACCTTCCCATTCAAACTCACGCTAGCTGTCTGACCTGGCGCGAACGATTGATGCTCTGAAGGAGACCAGGTTAACTCACCACCACCGTTGATCATACTGAGACCGTTCAAGATACCTTTCAGGTCAAAGAAATCCACCAATCGATCAATACTGAAGTGCAGAGGAGTACTTTGGCCATAAATTGCCACACCGATCCGCTCTGATTGATCTAACTCATCGATCTGTGGAATAAAACACTGTCCTGTCTCAAATAATCGCACCCGTGGGGCTTGACGGTTCACGTTATAACGAACAGCTTCAACAAGACCCGGTATCAGAGAACGGCGCATTTCAGCGAGATTCGACGCAATCGGGTTCGCGAGACGAACTCCGCTAGTCCCGTCGCCCAAGACTGCCTGTATCCCGGGATCGACGAAGGAGTAAGTGATCACCTCTTGGATATCTTGGTCCACGAGATAATGCTTCAAACGCATCAGTGGTGTCTCAGCCTCTGAGATAGAGGCCATATTCAAGGCCTGTGCTGGCAATGATATCGGCAGGTTGTTGTATCCGTAGATACGGGCAATTTCCTCAATCAAATC
>PAWX01000042.1 GCA_002714245.1 Gammaproteobacteria bacterium
AAGTCATTAACAAATGAAGATTCGGTGGTGACTTCTTCTTCCTTGACGCCAAGCTGTTCACATACGATTTTCTTGACGCGTTCTTCGATATTACTCATCGTTCAGATTACTCCCAATGATGTTGCTGCCACTGTACGACGTGGCGTCATTATTACTGATGTTCGAAATAATACAAGCATCAGAACATCAGACTTAGGCCATATACATGCCGCCGTTGACATGTAACGTAGTGCCGGTGACATAACTTGCCTCTTCACTTGCGAGGAAAGCAACAGTTCCAGCAACCTCTTCTGCCGAGCCTAAACGGCCCAACGGAATTTGTGACAACAATGCTTCTTTCTGCGATGCAGGAAGCGCATGTGTCATATCTGTTTCAATAAACCCGGGTGCAACAGCGTTCACTGTAATCGCCCGACTTCCGAATTCTCTAGCCAATGCTCGGGTCATGCCTTCAAGCCCTGCTTTCGCAGCTGCATAATTCACCTGCCCAGCATTACCCATCGACCCCACAACCGAGCTGATGTTAATGATGCGACCCATGCGCGCTTTCGCCATTGGCTTGATGAACGCCGAGACAACTGTATAGATAGAGGTCAGGTTGGTATCAATAACCGCCCGCCAGTCTTCAGGTTTCATCCGAAGCATGAGAGCGTCTTTGGTAATCCCAGCGTTGTTGACTACAACCAAGGGACTTTTATCTGCTTCTGTCAGAGACTTAGCTAGATCCGCCACCACTGCCGGATCAGTTACGTCCAATACGCGACCTTCACCACCGTGACCGAGACGACCCGCAATCCCCTGAGCTCCGTCTGAAGATGTCGCGGTGCCAACGACATAAAATCCATTAGTGACCAAGCGATCTGCGATTGCTTGACCAATTCCACGGCTGGCGCCTGTGACAAGTGCAACTGTCATTCGTTGATCTCCTTAACTGCTTTAAAGAACATTTCACGGGTTCCCAATGGAAAGTGGAGAGCGTCTGTCTGTATACGTTTTGCTAGACCGCAGAGGACGGCACCGGGCCCAAACTCGGCCGCTGTTCGAATCCCCAATCCCTCAAAGCTGCGGACTGTCTGAGTCCAACGGACCGGTGAAAATGTTTGCCTTATCAGCTGTGAACGAATCACAGCCACATTTGTTTCTGGCTGAATACTTACGTTTTGAATAACCGGTACTGTCGGCACCTGAATATCGATCGCATCAAGTTCCATCTTTAATCGCTCTGCGGCCGGTTTCATAAGAGCGCAATGGAATGGAGCACTCACAGGCAAGGATAGCGCACGCTTCGCACCAGCTTCCTTCAGCATTGGTAGTGATACCTCGACCGCCTCAACGTGACCGGCAATCACCAGCTGGCCAGGTGCGTTGTAATTGACAGCTTCAATGGTGAGCCCAGAGTCATTGGAAACTTGAGCGCAAACTGCTTCAATTTTGTCATCATCTAACCCGATCACTGCCGCCATAGCACCCGTGCCCTTTGGAACAGCTTCCTGCATGAAGCGACCTCGAGCGCGAACAACCTTCACCGCATCGGCAAGTGTTAAACTCCCAGCCGCAGTCAGTGCGGTGTACTCACCCAGGCTGTGTCCTGCCATGTATGATACGGTCTGACCGTCGGCCTGACTCCAGGCTCGATATAGAGCGACTCCCGAAGCGAGCATGAGTGGTTGAGTGATTTCGGTCAGGGATAGTTGTTCAACTGGCCCACTTTGGGCGAGCGCCCAAAGATCATAGCCGAGTGCATCAGAGGCCTCGGAGAACGTTTCTTTAATTTCAGGGATTTCAGCCTCAAAATCAGACAACATCCCTACCGTCTGTGATCCCTGCCCGGGGAACAGGGCTGCAAAAGTCATCGACTTATTCGTCGTCGTCTGCAACTTCTTCTTGGCGTGGCGTGACGACCTGACGCCCACGATATGACCCATCAGGACTCACGTGGTGGCGACGATGTACTTCACCGGTCATCGCATCAGTGGTCAGTGTCGGACCCGACAATGAGTCATGTGCACGACGCATACCGCGACGCGAACGTGATTTTTTATTTTGTTGAACGGCCATGATGATCTCCCTTCAGGATCCCTGTTCATTCTTTAACGCAGCGAGCACCGCAAATGGGCTCTTATTTTCGGAAATATCTACGGATTCCGTATCCGATATCCATTCACTGTTACATGATTCATGTGTTGGCATAATCGGTAACAACAAAACCAATTCATCTTCAATTGCCTGCCTGAGGGGGATCTGCCCTTCCTCGACCAGAATAGGATCCATATCCTTCTCGAGGTCCTGCATCTCTGATTCAGAGAAGACAAGACCCCATCGAATTGAGCTCTCAAGCACCACTGTTACCGGTTCCAAACAACGCCGGCATGTCATTTGCGCTTCAGCTTGAAGTTCCCCAACTATTACCTTTGACCCATACAGCTCCCTGTATCCACGCAATGTCACCTTTGCGCCAGATGACAAGGTCGCCATCTCGGCAAACCTCTTGTAATGTTGAGGGTCAAGTGGCCCAGATATCTCTTCCTTCGCATCTATGAAGCGATTTGCGCTCAAGTGCTCGGGCAGGGTGTCCAAAATCATAGGCGGGGGATTTTAGTGATGCTACGCCCCTAAGTCAAAGACTAGCGCACTGAAATTTAACGATGAATCATAAACTGGTCTTGGCGACCGAAAGCCAATACAAAAAAAACATTCTAAAACGACTCCAAATCGACTTCTTGAGCGATGCTCCAGAGATCGACGAGGCCCCGCTTCAAGGCGAGTCAGCCAAGGCGCTCACAGAACGACTTGCAAGGACCAAAGCTACCGTAGTCGCGTTGCGGCATCCCGACAAAATTGTCATCAGTACGGATCAATCAGCCTCTATTTTTGGTGAGATATTAGAGAAGCCCGAGGAAGAGACTAAGGCGCTTAAGGTGCTGAAGACACTATCAGGCCAGCAGGTTTCATTTTTCACCACCGTAGGATTCTCCGCCCCCGGCCAGTCTGTGAAACTGCATACTGAGGAAGTAGTTGTCACATTTAGGCAACTTGAGGAAGTTGAAATACTGCGGTACGTAGCACAGGACCGACCATTAGACTGTGCCGGTAGTTTCAAAGTTGAAGGCATTGGGATCAGTTTGTTTCATGCTGTAGAGAGCAGAGATCCCACGGCACTTGAGGGGTTGCCTTTAATCAGGCTCTGTCAATGGCTTAGGGACCATGGATTCAAAATTCCTTGACGCCAAAGCCAAGTAAGCGCCCGGCCTACTCCAAATCCAAACTCGCGGCTCAATTGATCCAATATTGGCTCGTCTTTGGTGTAGTAAACACGTTTTTCTGCTCCGATCCACTCACGTGCCACCTCAAGAGGGCCTGCTAAAGAATCGACGAGACCAAGGATAAGCGCCTGCTCGCCAGTCCATACCCGACCATCAAAGATATTTTCATTACCCGGTGTCAGCCGATCACCGCGACCTTCCTGCACTCGAGCTACAAATTGGCGATGGGTTGCATCCAACAAACTCTGTAAATGCGCCTTATCATCTTCTGACTCAGGCAAAAACGGATCAAGCATAGCCTTGTTGTCACCAGCTGTTATGACTCGACGATCTATTCCGAGTTTTTCCATCAAACCATGGAAGCCAAAACCCGATGACAGAACACCTATCGATCCGATTATCGATGCAGGTGCCGCATGAATGGTGTCTGCTGCTGCCGCAATATAATACGCACCACTTGCTCCAATGTCGCCAATCACAGCATGCACCGGCTTCGCAGGATACTGCGATTTCAGATCCAAAATAGCACGGAACACATATTCTGATTGTACCGGGCTACCACCGGGCGAATTGATCTCAAGCATCACGCCCTTGGAACCCGGCGCCTCAAATGCCGCCTCAAGATTCTGCTGAATATCAAACGCATTCGCCGCCTCGCTAGATGCGATCACACCATCGACCGGAACCACAGCGGTATGCGCTGATGAGCCCAACGCGTCCATCGGTAATTCGGACCTATTAACCAAGGTAAGACTCAAGCCTATGATATAGGACAGGGTAATGCTCTTAAAAAAAATGCCCCATCGTCTAGCACGCCGTTGCTCGATTGTTGACTGTTCTAACGTCTTTTCAAGAACGAGCCATAACCGGTCTGCATCTTCTTTCCCAGGCGCATCTTGCTCCGATCTATCCTCTGCCCAAGGATTTTCAGCCACTCAAAACCCCTCTTTAGTAATTATCTGGATCATACCCGGAATCCAGCAGAAAGCGATGTATTGGATTTGGGATAGGCGCAACAACCGTCACATGGTGACCGGTGTCCGCCTGAAATCCGATGGAGCGGCTGTGCAGACACAATCCGTTGATACCCTTCTCATGCCAATGATGACGCATATCGTCACTCTGGTACTTCAAATCCCCCAAAATAGCGTGCTTATGAAATGCTGAATGCACCCGGATTTGATGCGTCCGCCCGGTCATGGGCACCACTCCGATCAATGTACACCCATCGAGCTGTTCTAACACCTGAATCTGAGTATGCGAGGGCTTTCCACGCTTCGTGACCCGAACAATCCGCTCACCACCGCGCTCCAGCTTTTCAAGCGGTGCTTGGACATCCGTTAAGTACTGCGGCCATTTTCCATCTACTAAAGCAATGTATCTTTTTTGCAAAGTTTTATCTAAGTCGCGCAATTGTTTATGCAGTCGCCGGAGTGCCGAGGGGCGTCGAGCAACCAACAAACAGCCACTTGTTTCACGATCCAATCGGTGGGCCAGCTCCAAAAACTTTTCCTCAGGACGGGCGAGACGGAGTTGTTCAATCAGACCTGTGGATAAGCCAGAACCCCCGTGAACAGCCAGACCGGCTGGCTTATTTAAAACCAGAACGTCCTTATCTTCATAGAGAAGCGCATTCGATAAACTCATCTGGATACTGCGATGCAACACCTGCTCTTTCATTGGCGCGAGCTGCACCGGTGGTATCCGAACAACATCTCCAGTTGCAATCCGCGAGTCGGGTTTGCAGCGTCCTTTATTAATCCGAACCTCACCAGTTCTTATCATCTTATAGATTCTACTCTTTGGGAGCCCCTTAAGCTGACTAGACAGAAAATTATCGAGACGTTGTCCTTCCTTCAAACCATCCACGGTTACCCATCGGACTTTCTTTTCCACGTAGTTTCTCCATGACGCATTGCCGCACGAGGCTTGCGCTGTTATGCTCGGTGCTGTTTTGGGTTGAGTCAAGACTCCCCAAAGCCTAATGAGACCTCCGGTGAAACCGGGGATGAAATAATCCCGCCCGATCTTGGCGGGCCAGCGAAGCTGGGACAAACACATATCAATGTGTCGGCAGTGAAGTCTGCAGTAACAAAGAAGTTTTCGGGCTCCCGGTTTGCCGGTCGAGCCCCCTTACATTGTGTATTGTCGTCTGACCTATTTTTTGGTTGGGCCAAGGTTGGTATAACCAGCCCTCTGAGATCGTGGCGATTAGACCATTAAGGTTGCCACAGATATGAAACGCATATTAATCAATGCCCTGCAGGCGGAAGAAATCCGCGTCGCCATGGTCGACGGTCAAAAACTTTATGACCTCGACATAGAATCCTCCGACCGCGAGCAAAAAAAAGGAAACATATATCGTGCGAAAATTTCACGAATTGAGCCGAGTCTAGAAGCAGCTTTCATCGATTTTGGAAGCGAACGCCACGGGTTTCTGCCACTAAAAGAAATTTCTCCTGAATATTTCTACAATGCCGCACCCGACGGCGAGCGGGCGAAGATTGAAAAAGTACTAAAAGAAGGCCAGGAGCTGATTGTTCAGGTCGAAAAAGAAGAACGCGGTACTAAAGGCGCAGCGCTCACGACGTTTATCTCACTCGCTGGTCGCTATCTTGTCTTAATGCCTAATAATCCTGATGCAGGTGGTATCTCACGTCGGATAGAGGGTGAGGATCGCACGGAACTGCGTGACAAACTTGCCAACCTCACGATAACCCCGGGTGCCGGTATTATTATCCGAACGGCTGGAGTTGGTCGAACTGTCGAAGAATTGCAGTGGGATCTTGATTATCTCGACACGGCTTGGTAGGCGATTAGAAAGGCGGCACTCTCAGGCGTTGCTCCATTTTTGATCTACCAAGAATCGAACGTCATTGTAAGAGCAATTCGCGATTATCTCCGGTCAGACATCGGAGAGGTACTGGTCGATAACGAAGAAATATTCAAAAAAGTTAAAGACCTCGTTCAGCAAGTCATGCCTTCCTATGATAGCAAGATAAAGTTGTATCAGGATGAAACGCCTCTATTCAATCGTTTCCAAATTGAGGGCCAGATTGAATCAGCCTTCCAACGCGAAGTTCGTCTGCCGTCCGGCGGAGCAATCGTCATTGATCCAACCGAAGCATTAGTTTCAATCGACATAAATTCTGCCCGCGCAACCAAAGGTGGGGATATTGAAGAAACCGCGCTAGACACTAATCTGGAAGCTGCGGACGAAATTGCCCGCCAGTTACGCCTGCGTGATATGGGCGGATTAATCGTCATCGACTTTATCGATATGTCAGCAAACAAGAATCAGAAAGCCGTAGAAAATCAGCTCAAAGAGGCTCTTAAGTCTGATCGAGCTCGTGTACAGATTGGCCGCATATCACGCTTTGGGCTACTAGAAATGAGCCGACAACGACTTCGTCCATCGTTAGGCGAAACAAGCGGCGTTGTATGTCCTCGCTGTCACGGTCAAGGTAGTATTCGTGATGTTCAGTCCTTAGCGCTTCAGATTCTTCGTCTACTGGAGGATGAGGCCGTTAAAGAACGTACTGGTGAGGTTCGCATTCAGGTCCCCGTGCCAGTAGGAACATTTCTTCTAAACGAAAAACGTCAGCAGCTGGAATCCGTCCAAAGACGTCATAACGTGCGTGTGTTGGTCGTTCCGAACCCGAATATGGAGACACCAAACTATGACCTCTTACGCCTGCGCGACGATGACCCTCAGGTCGCGAATCTTGAACTATCCATAGATATTCAAGCAGCCACCCCTGTTCCAGAACCAGAACTTGTTCGTGCACGGCAGGCTGAAGTCCGTGAGCAAGCACTGGTAACAGATATCAAGCCTAAAACCCCGGCACCAGACAGAAACCCAGAACCTGAAACTAGGGACGGCCCTAGCAATGAAGGCATTGGACGTAAAAAACGTCCAGAAAGTTCACGCAGACGTCCGTCCAAGCCACAGCAAATGTCCCTCGTGTCTCGGGTGGTAGACTTTATATTTGGAAGTGAGGACGACGAGGATCCAGAAAAACAATCCAACCAAAAAAATAGTCGCCGCAGCAAGCGGTCCAATGACCGTAAAGACAAGTCTGAGTCCACCCAAAACCAGCGCTCAAAAACTAATCGTGGACCAAAAAATCAGGAAACTGAGCGCTCCTTGGAAGGATCCCAAGGTGGTCGTCGTCGTCGCAGACGCCGCAGTAAAAACCAGTCAGAGACAGACGAAATCGAAACAACAATCCAAGCCACTGAGGATCTACAAATTTCTCCAGAGCGCGAGGCTGAATTGAAAGCACATGAAGAGGACCTAGCACCTCGCCCGAAGCGTCCCGAGCGAAGACAGCGCGGTAAAGATTCGATCGTAAACCAAGAAGCTAAGCTAGAAGCGCATACAGTGACCTCTGGAGAGACTACAATCGATGACGCACCTGTTCTAAACGAGGGTGTTATTTCAGAAACTGAAAGCCCTAAGCGCGTGCGTCGCGGGCGCCGTGGGTCGCGTCGTGAAAACACAGCAGTAGAGATTTCGGAAGACAATGCAAAAGAAAAAGTAACGGGTCAATCTGTTCAGGAGTCGAAAACCGAAGAACCCTCCCAATCGGGTGTTGCTATCGAAGTAACAAATGCACCGACACCTCAAGAAACGCCGTCAGCAGACGAACCCAAACGCGCGAGCCGTGGGAAAGGTCGTCCTCGAAAAAATCAAAGCAAAAGTGATATTTCGGGCTCAGAAAAAATCGAAACAATCGATAAAACTGATGAAATACTTGGTGCGAATTCTAATGAAAATCTGTCAGCAGAGAATGAGCAACCTGGTGAGAAGGTAAAAACGCCAAAGAAGAAGCCGGCGCGTAGCAAGAAAGTGGAGGAAGAGCATGAAGATATGGTTGACAAGGCAGCGCCTGATACGACTGCTATGCCAGCCAGCGATATGGAATCAAAACACCCTGCAATGGTTGTAGAGGAAAACGAGGCTGATAAACCAAAGCGGGGCCGTAGTCGTGGACGCCGCGGGAGTCCCGAAGCAACTGATGCCCAGCCCACGCCGTCAGTGACTGACCTGAGAACTCAACTTATCGAAGACGGTGCTGATAGCAAGGCTCCAATATCTGACGCGCAAAATAGACCGAAGCAACGCGGACGCGGGAGGCCTCGAACGTCAGCCTCAGATGAGAACTCGGCATCTGACGTAACCGAGAACGATTAGGTTAAGTTCAGTTGAGCTGACCCAGTTGGGTTGGCTCAATAGCAAGGCTTAACCCATAGGTGGCTTTGACTGATGAAAGGATCAGCGCTACCAACTCTCTTAAATCGTCTGCGGTCCCGGTTCCATCATTAGTTATCACGAGGGCCTGACGATCATTTACAGCAAACCCACCAATTTTCTGCCCTTTCAATCCAAGACGATCTATTAGCCATCCTGCTCCTATTTTTGTGTATTCCCCGCTGACATAAGTAGGCATTTCAGGAAATTCGTCTAGCAATCGGTCTGCAACCTCAGGGCGAACCACAGGATTTTTAAAAAAAGAACCTACATTCGGAGTAATTTCTGGGTCAGGTAACTTAGATTGACGGATCGAAATTACCACTTTGGCGATATCATGCGGCTTCTTAGCATTCAAACCTTGGCGTTCTAATTCTTCAGAAATCGCGCCATAGCNNACTCTCGGTNTGGCNTNTTTCGANAACCTCAAAGTAACTGTTAATACCAAAAANCGATCAGGAATCTCTTTAAANACAGAGTGTCGATANCCNAATTTTAGCTCCGGTACNGAAAGCTCAATTANAGACNNCTCNTCAAAATCATAGAGCTTGACTCGATGGCAATGNTCTTTGAGNTCGACNCCATAGGCTCCGATATTNTGAATAGGNGCAGCTCCCATCCACCCCGGGATAAGAGCCAAATTCTCAAGACCAAACCAACCTGCATCCAAGGTCTTCATTACCAGTTGATGCCATGGATGCCCAGCGCCTACTTCCAAATAAACNTCGTTACCAGACTCTNTGATTTCGTAATANTGAATCTCAGGCCTCAAAACAATNCCATCGAATTCGGGCTCAAGGANGACAAGATTNCTGCCACCGCCAACGACTAAGCGCGGAATGGAGCCAAGCTGTTGCATTGAGACACAAACATTTTCNATCGAGGTTAACCTGATCAACGACTTNGCCTNGAATGGGAGTTTCAGCGTNGTAAGACCNGNCAGATCAAACACTNAAATCCTCCATTTGGCGACGAATTACTTCCAGATCACTNTCCGTATCAACCCCTGGTGGAATCGATTCNATAGCAACTTCAACTTGTATAACACGATCGTGCTCCAATGCGCGCAGCTGCTCNAGNCGCTCNAATTGCTCGAGCGGCGTCGGATTCCAAGATGCAAAGTCNCGNAGAAAACCAGCTCGGTATGCATACAGACCTATGTGTCGATAATAAACTNNNCANTCNAGTNAGGAANTCATTGGAATCCTNGCACGTGAAAAATATAAGGCTCGACCCGACTGNCTCTTNACNACCTTGACTTGATTCGGATCNTCAATATCTGAGGCTTGATGAATCGNTTCGCACAAAGTGGCAATNGACGCTTTAGGNTGNTTCCCTAAAATTTCGACAACCTGCTGAATNACAAGCGAGGGTAAAAGTGGCTCATCACCTTGTACATTCACCACAATTGTGTCTGCAGAAAGCGNTAAANNATCAGCTACNTCCGCCAACCGATCCGTTCCNGTNGCATGATCATCTCGNGTCATCAAGCANTCTCCGCCAAAACNNGTAACGGCATCAGCNATCCGTTGATCNTCTGTCGCTACCAATACTCNACTTGCNTTAGATTCTGAAGCGCGAGCATAGACGTGNTGAATCATCGGTTGTCCCGCGATATCAANCAATGGTTTACCCGGAAGGCGCTNTGATCCAAAACGAGCGGGGATCACCGCNACGAAGTTCATTATCGATCAGTCCGCTCATCATTAGTCAGGGTCCTNGCCTCGTCGGCNAGCATGACCGGAATATCGTCTCGAATAGGAAANGCCAAACCATCAGCACGACACCANATTTCNTNGTCATNTTCNCGAATCTCAACTTTGCCCTTNCACAAAGGACACACCAATAAATCTTTCAGTTGAGGTGCCAAACTCATAACNTNATGCTCCAGTCCTTCAAACTATCAATTAACCATGTCTCAAACTCNGGTTGCAGACTCTCGAGTACAACAATCCAAAACGGTTCTTTCAGTAAGTGTACCAATTTCACCGCGTCTTTCTCAGTTGTNATCACATNCGAGAGTTCAGCTGTATCTGNTGCAGAAAATACNTAATGGTCTGGAAAGGTATGCTCTTNAATCATGAGCCCNGCCTGCTNNAGCCCCTCGAAAAAACGACGAGGTGATGCGATTCCCGCGACAGCGTCAAAATTTCCATGATCTTTTAGATGATCCAGCGANCGATGGATTTCAGGTTGATCAGANCGATATACATAAGCCATCTNAGNAANCGAGCCAAAGGTAGGTGTNTTCGTTTCNATACCCATTTCGATTAACATTTCTTTNGGATAGTNAGTACCNCGNACCACTATCGCATCCATTTGATGTACCGCAGNTATTGGCTCTCGCAATGGACCAAATGGCATCTCAAGTCCATTNCCTATCCCTTGNTCTTTATTAAATACACAGACTGAAAAATCTCGCCACATCCCAGTATTTTGTAGCCCGTCATCAGATAAAATGACATTGACCGGATAATGAAAACAAAGGCGCTCAATTGCCTGCGCCCTATNACGGCACACAATCACNGGACAACCCGTCCGTTTCTTCAACATCAGAGGCTCNTCNCCAACTTGTTTTGGNAAACTTTGTNCAGTCACTTCGATCGGNANAGACTTCACCCTGCCNCCAAAACCGCGGCTGACAATTCCGGGTGTAAAACCNGCTTCTTGNAATTTCAANGCAAGACTCGCGACCAGTGGCGTCTTACCTGCACCACCTAAGACAATATTACCNATACAAACNATAGGNATNTGANTGNATNCACGCGGTGCTTNCNCTATTTTAAGGCGCTTCTTNTTCATCCAAAAGACAANAAGTGGGCGCNATATTNGACCAAGAANTGTTGCAGGTTTAGACCAATAGGACGGCCAACGACNNAACNCTTTAAAACCATCNAAGCCAAATTTCATGCACTAATTCCCTCTATTGGTGTGCAGAATATTCGCGAATTGAGTATCCTCCGCGCTACTTNAAAGGAAAAGGATTAANNGTGTCCGTTGAAGGTTGGGGCAAAGCACCACCACCCACNCCGCTTACCTTGTGGCAGTTAATCAAAGCTANTCTCGATTTATGGCTTATTGACCATGGCTTTCTGAGATNTCTGTATTCCAATCGTTTCCNNNTGCCAGGGCCTTTATATNGAAGTAATCAACCNAGTGTCTCACAAATTCANCGTTACAAACGAGATNTNGGACTGAAAACGATNATAAATCTCCGTGGATACAACCCNACACANGGGNGATACCAACTTGAAGCCAAAGCCTGTGAAGAGGCTGGAATTACGTTAATCAATACACGCGTCCANTCCCGAGGGCTNCCAACAGCCAAGCAAATCANTATGCTNAAACGATTAATCGAGGACTTTGAGACCCCAGCCTTAGCCCACTGCAAGTCAGGTGCCGACCGNGCAGGGATCTTTGCAGTTTTGTATTGCCACTTTCGCCTTGGCCAACCAATTGAAGAGGCCAAAGCTCAGCTACACTGGACTTATGGCCACTTTAGAAGCGCNAAAACAGGAATTCTTGATCACTTCTTCGANTCATATTTAAGATACCGTNATCGGTGNACGAAANTNAGTNGNGGCNCNNCNGAACCCACTTTTCTTGACTGGGTAAACTCTGAATACGATCGAGATACTATGGAACGAGAATTTAANCCACGAGGANTTGCTAACTTCTGGGTGGATTGGGTCTTGAGACGGGAATGAAGAGCGATATGCGGACCTACAGCCGCCTAATCAGAGAAGCGTTACCATACTGGAAAATTGCGGTCTTGGCGATGTTATCGATGACTGCGACTGCTGCAATGGAGCCCCTCCTTCCTGCCCTAATGGCGCCCTTAATTGACGAATCCTTGATTGATAAAGACCCGAGTTCATTGATCCAGATTCCATTACTTATCGTTGCGGTTTTTGTCTTTAAGGGCATCTCGGAATATGTAGCATCTGTTTCCAGCCAGTATGTAGCCCACCGTACTGTGGCGGATATCCGGTCCGAAGTATTTGCGGTGCAACTTGACCTACCAATGGTAGATCACGATACCGAGGAAGGTGGTCGATTACTATCTAGGATCACCTATGATGTTACGCAGGTAGGCGAGGCCGTGTCGACTGCATGGATGATTATCATCAAGGATACCTTGATGATCCTTGGACTCCTCGGATTTTTAATTTATACCTCATGGCAAATGTCGCTAGCACTCCTGATTTCGGCCCCAGTCGTCTCATTTGTCGTGAGAAAAGCCAGCGCGAAAATGCGCCGATCAAACCAAGACTTACAGACATGGACTGGTCGCCTCACCGGGCTAATCGAAGAGTCATTATTGGCCGTGAAAGACATAAAAATTTTTGGTGGACACGACAACCAACAAGCACAATTCGATCGCATCAACAAAAGACTGCGGCATGAACAGATGCGAGTAATCAAGATTCAATCACTCAATGTCCCGCTAGTGCAAATATTGGCTGCAATCACCATCGGTATCGTCATTTTAGTCGGCACCCAAATGAGTGCCCGAGATCTATTAAGCCCGGGTGAATTTGTCGCCTATATCACCGCCATGGGTATGATTTTTGATCCCGTCCGTCGACTTACTGGTGTAAATGCAACGATCCAGCGCGGACTTGCCGCTGCTGAATCAATTTATGAGGTCTTTGATCGGGCACTCGATAACCAACGCGGTCAGTCAAAAACGTATTCGGCACTGCCAACTGCCACGCTCTCTATCAAGAACGTAACGTTCACCTATCCGGGTGCGGAGGACCCTGCTCTGAATACGGTCTCTCTAAAAGTCGAGCCCGGCGAGAGTGTCGCTTTGGTTGGACCTTCTGGATCCGGTAAATCATCATTGCTTGCAATAATTGCAGGATTTCTCGATCCAGATACTGGTGAAATAAAAATTAATAATGAATCCTTAAAGCAGTGGACTCTCGCAAAACGGCGTAGGCAAATTTCATTGGTGGGACAGCAAGTAAATCTCTTTGATGCGACAGTCGCGGAGAATATTCGGTTTGGATGGCCCGACGCTACAGATGACGAAGTAAGAGAAGCGGCTGATCAGGCAAATGCACTCAAGTTTATCGAATCTCTGCCAGATGGCTTTGATACACAAATTGGATCTTTCGGCAACAGGATATCGGGAGGCCAAAGACAACGCATCGCAATCGCCCGGGCCTTTATAAAAGATTCCCCAATACTTTTGCTCGATGAACCGACAAGTGCACTTGATCACAAGAGTCGCAAAGATGTCTTAAAGGGTCTAGAAAATCTAAAAACAAACCGAAGTACACTGATAATTAGCCATCAACCGGAGGCACTATTATCCATCGATCGCACGATTCAATTAGTGGCTGGAGTAATTCAGGACTGAACAAGGTTTGGCAGAAGTTTCTTTAGATTAGTGGCTATTCATATGATTTCGATAAAACCTTTGATAAAGACGTTGAAAAAAAGATCAATCAATGTATAACACCGCTCGAGATCTCTAAGTTTTCCAGCATGCCAAAAAAATTAGTTTCAAAAATAGTGCCTTCCGCTCAAAGACTCCAACACATGCGTGGCTGGGGATTCTTGGGGGAGAAGCTTTTCGCTCATGATCTCTGGCACTTCAATCGTAAAACAGTCAGCTATGCTTTCCTAAACGGGATTTTCTGGGCATGCATGCCCATTCCTTTCCAAATGGTCGGCGCGGCAATCACTGCTCTTATCCTTAGATGCAACGTCCCCGTTTCTGTAGGTCTATGTTGGTTAACAAATCCTATTACCATGCCTCCTTACTTCGTGATTGCATATACGGTAGGAGCATGGATTCTTAACTCTAAACCTCTCTCTTTGCCCGACAACATCACGCAAGAATGGATACAAGAACAGCTATCTTTGATTTGGTTCCCGTTGCTCACTGGCTCAATTCTGATTGGCATCTCTATGGGATTATTAGGCCTTATTAGCTTGCGGCTATGGTGGAGATGGAGAGTAAATCACGAATGGAAGAGACGTCGTCGATTCCCTCGTTTTATTAGACGCGCTGGAGTAGACCATGATGCAATTCAAACTGTTGATCGGTCTGAGCAGCGACTCGACGATCGTGAGTCACGATAACCAAACTTGTTCCGGTTTTCTTCGACAACTCGACCAGCATCGCAAGTAGTTGATCAGCCGTCGTTTCATCTAGATTCCCCGTCGGTTCATCCATCAACAAAACCTTTGGTTCACCCGCAAGTGCGCGCGCAATCGCAACCCGCTGTCTTTCCCCGCCGGATAGTTCCCCGGGTCTGTGCGCATAGCGATGTTCCAGTCCGACCTGTTGAAGCAAAGTATGTGCGGTGGTTTCTGACATCGATGGTGTTTTACCGGCAAGCATTGCCGGCAACATTACATTTTCTACTGCTGAAAATTCGGGCAATAAGTGATGAAACTGATACACAACACCAATTGTTTTCCGCCGCAGCGCAACGCGCTTCGAATCAGTCAGACATGTAACGTCAGTTCCCTGCCAGAATACTGCGCCCCGCACCGGTAAAAGGATCCCAGCCAAGATACTCATCAATGTACTTTTTCCGGATCCACTTCGACCGGTTAGCGCTAAACGCTGCCCGGTATCGATCGAGAAATCAACATCATCAAGAACAGACACTACCGAGTCGTCTGCCCCGTAGGCAAACGTGACATTGCTCAGTCTCAACAACGAATCAGCGCTCATAATTCAAGACCTCAGCCGGAATGATCCGACTCGCTTTCAATGCCGGGTACAAGGTCGCCAAGACTGATAAACCGATACTTAGTGTCGTCACAAGACCAACATCTGACCATCGAAGTTCCGATGGCAGGTCCGAAATAAAGTACGCACTTGGATTAAACAGATAAAAACCAAAAACGGACTCGAGGAATGCAAGTATCTCGGTAATCGATAGCGCCAGTGGGATCCCCAGAATAACGCCAAAAATAGTTCCAGCAAATCCCACGAGCGTTCCTTGGACGATAAACACTCCCATGACTCCTGAAGGCGATAACCCAATCGTTTTCAGAATTGCAATATCGGCGCGCTTGTCGGTGACTACCATGATCAGCGTCGAAACAATATTAAAAGCAGCCACGGCAATAATCAGCGTCAATAACAACGCGATCATGGTTTTCTCCAATTGAATAGCCTCAAACAGGTTCCCTTGGGTCCTGGTCCAGTCTTGGTAACGAATGGGGAGACCCAGCGACGTACTCACCTCTTGTGCAATCTGGCGAGTCAATTGGGGTGCGTCAAACAAGTTCTCAAACTGCAGCCGGAGAGCAGATACGCCATCACCTAGCCTGAATAATCTTGAAGCATCATAGAGTTCAACGAACGCCAATTGGTTGTCCAGTTGCGCGCCGACTTCAAAAATACCTGCAACTACGAGCCGCCTCAGTCGTGGTGTGACACCAGCAAGACTCAGGGTTGCCTCGGGAATCAAGAGTGTCACCTGATCACCAGAAATAACCCCAAGATTTGCTGCCACCCCAGATCCTAGAATAATTGAAAATTGACGCTGATTCAGATCGATAAAATTTCCCTGAGTCATGAAACCGGGGAGGATCGAGACCTGAGATTCCTGCTCTGGATTAACGCCTAGTACAGCAACAGACGCCGTCCGGCCATTAGCAATTAGAAGTCCTTCCCCCTGATTCAACGGTGCGACACCGATAATCGATGGGTTGATCAACAGTTGTTCGGCAATTGGCGCAAGGTCCGTTCTTGCGCTACCAAACTCAAGCAGTGCGTGTGGCACCGTTCCAAGAATTCGCGTGCGTAATTCCCGATCGAATCCATTCAGGACCGAGAGCACCAAAATGAGGACCGCAACGCCCAAAGTTAATCCTGCCATTGAGACGGCAGAGATAAACGAAATAAAATGATTTCGTCGCTTTGCGCGGGTGTACCGAAGACCGATACAAACAGATAACGGATTGAACATACCGCAAGTGTAACTGGCTTCATGCTACAGTTTCTAAAATTTGAAGGATTTTTCATGAACGCGTTGGTTTTGGCTGTTGCCGCTCTTCTCTTCAGTCGTCTTGTTGCGTCTGATCGTGTTGAGCCATATCGCCAACAAGTCATTAGTGTAATCGAAAAGACAACAGATACGCTGCCCAACTCTCTTCGTTTACCTCTCATTGTCGGCGGCGCCGTTTCCCTTGGGGCAGTTTTCGCATACATGCCAATTGTCGGCGTGGTTGTAACCTTCTGTACACTAGTTCTAATCATTCAGTACGGACAGATAACCGAGGATTCTAAAGCAATACTCACAGAACTTCGAAGCGGCTCTTTTTCGCAAGCGCAAATTAAACTCACGGAGTTCTCAGGAACGGATGCCAGTCAACTCGACGAAAATGGAGTNGCTAGAATCACGGTCGAAACACAGATCTTGAAGCTTGCAGAAAAAGTATTCATCCCCCTAGCCTGGTTCGCACTTGGCGGTCTGCCGGGAATTCTCTTGTACTGGACTTCGACTGTTATTGCACAACGTCACGGTTCAGGTGAAACCTCGGAACGATGGGTATCACTGTTGAACTGGGTCCCAATACGATTGATGGCATTCACGCTGGGATTCATGGGCGATCGCGAACGCTCACGTGCTACCTGGACGCGGCAAGCCTTGGACTTCTCAAATCCTGAAGCCGGTGTGCTAATCGCCGCTACAGCAGGCGCACTCCGCATTAAGTTAGGCGGATCTCGATGCGTACAGGGCCTAATTCAGCAAGAACCGATGGCAGGAGATGGCGATGACGCGGCCCGATATCACATCGAAGAAACCCAATCATTAGCCGAACGTTCTCTCCTCCTCTGGGCCGTTGCCGCACTCGTAATTACAGCCCTGTAATCAATGAGGTCAGTTACATCTACGTCTTCTAATGCTATACTTNAACATCCTCGTTTGGTGGCCGAGCGATCGGCATAACAGGGNATTCGGTAAGGCCTAGTCTAGTCCGAAGCTGCCCCCGCAACGGTATGTTCAGTCCTGAATCCTCACGAATACCACTGTCACGGTTGATGGGAAGGTGTGTGTGATTCCGCAAATGGTATTGCCCTGAACAAGCCCGGAGACCTACCTCACGTGTTACACACTTACGGCGTGCGGTGGGCTCGTTCGGGAGAAAAAATGAGTCAACGTCGAAGCTACGGCGCGATTGCGCTGTGTCTCTTTTCCTTATCTAGTTTCGCGAACGAAGCTGACATCGTCATCGAGATTGATAGTAGGTCACCCACGCCGATCAATGAAACCTCTCCTTTTTCAAAGGTCATCACGCGAGAGGACATAGCACAATCTGGTTATCAGTCCTTGAGCGAAGTATTAGCCGGCTCCGGGCTATTACACGTCAGTGGCGCATCTAGCGGATACAATGCCGGTGGGTCACCCGATCTAAGAGGGTTTGGTGAACGAGCCGCTCAAAATACACTTATCTTATTTAACGGAAGGCCTCTCAATAATGCCACTCTGGAAGGACCTGACTTGTCAACGATACCGTTAAATGCAATTTCCAGAGTCGAAATATTAAACGCATCGGCCGGGGTGCTTTATGGAAATGGTGCCGTCGGTGGTGTCGTCAACATTATCTCCGATCAGACCATGAAACGAGAGCATACTGAGTCAAAATTTAAGGCTGGATCCTTCGGTACCTCAGAATTTTCATCTAGTATCTCACGCCCTTTGAAGGCAGGTGGGCATCTCTATCTCGCCGCCTCTGCAGGAACAACGGATGGGTATCGGGACTATACAGAGAATACGAAATCGTACGGAGCAGTCAGTTACTCTCTACCTTTTTTAGATGGCAATATGAGCTTCGGACTCGACCAGTCAAGGACAGATGGATATCTTTCTGGCGTCGTCGCAGAGAGTGCAGTTACTGCAAACCGTAGAGCATTTAGGTCATCTAGCGTACAGAAGAAACGTAGCATACGACAAACGATCTGGACGAAGCTTGAGAAGACGCTAGAAACCGGAGATACCNTTCAAGTCGACGCCGGGAGAAGACTCTCGGGCCAGGAGGGGCGCTACCTGACAGGTACTAGCATTGATCAGCTACTTCGGGTTAACTCATTATCACCGAAGGTTCTGGGCCAGACCTTTCTACTCTCGAAATCCACTGACTATGTCTTTGGAATGGATCTTTCTCAGAGCCAATACCTCACCGGAACCTCTAACGTCAGGACCCAAGAGATAAGCTCCTTGTTTGGACGAGCAAAAATTACTGTGGCTGAGCAACTAGATACCATGCTTGGTGCGCGAGTGACGCACGACACGAACAAACTTCTTAACGGAGCCACGGTAGACAACGAGGTGTTAGCTGTCGAATTGGGTCTCGAAAAATTGGTAGACGACCAAACCTTTTCCCTGCGTCTGGACCAGAATTTTCGGGTCGCCACGCTCGATGAACAGGTCACATATCCGGCACCCGCTTTTACAGCGACGGATACCCCAATCGCCCCCCAGAAAGGCAATTCTGTCGAGTTGGGCTGGAAGTCGGGCGCGACCCAGACAACGATTTACTATTTAGAAAATAATGATGAAATTTACTACGACCCGGCTAGTTTTACTAACACAACTGTGAATAAAACGAGAAGGTATGGGGCGTCTTATATAACAGATCTAAGTGTAACAAGTTCTATCAAAGCCTCAATGAGCGGCTCTTACACATATGCCAAATTTGACGATGATGACTACGACGGCTCCCATGTGCCCTCGACATCAGGCTATCTCGGTTCTCTTAAATTTAAAAAAACTATTTCCGATCAATGGTCGGTCAATATGCTGAGCCGGTTCCAGTCGGCTCAATACTCGATCAATGATTGGTCCAATACCTATGGCAGACGAAATGCGTACTCTGTCACCAATTTGAACGTGAGCCACACAGGAAAATTATTCTCTAGCAAGCTAACCATCGGGAATTTATTCGGTAAAGAATATGACTCCTATCATCTCAGATCAGGCGCGAATTTGTTTAGGACACCAGCAGAGCCTCGGTCGCTAGTTTTTGAAATTTCTGCTAGCATTTAATGTGTATGAATCATTTCCGTCAAAGCATCTGTCTATTGATAACGCTCACGATAGTAATGAGCCTAACCAGGGGCAGTCACTTCTCTGGTCTC
>PAWX01000043.1 GCA_002714245.1 Gammaproteobacteria bacterium
TCATAGCGCGCTTTGTCAGCTTCAATTTTCTGGGCATTCATCAGTACCTGAAGATCTTCATCGAAAATCTCGTGCTTCCTATCAGCCAAATCCTTGAACCGCGCGAATGCGTCGTTCAATGCCTGCTCACCCGCCAAAATAATACCCAATTCGTCCAGGCGAGACTTAAAGGCCGCGCGACCTGAATGCTTACCAAGGACCATCTTGTTGGTGTGCCATCCCACATCTTCAGCGCGCATGATTTCATAGGTTTCACGGTGTTTTAAAACACCATCCTGATGGATACCTGATTCGTGGGCGAAGGCATTGGCCCCCACAATTGCCTTGTTGGGCTGCACTGGAAAACCAGTAACAGATGATACAAGACGTGATGTGGGTACGATATGTTGTGTATCAATATGCGTTTCGACGTCGACAATATCAGCACGGGTCTTCACAGCCATAACCACCTCCTCGAGCGATGTATTACCAGCACGCTCACCTAGACCGTTGATGGTGCATTCAATCTGACGACAGCCCGCACGAACCGCGGCGATTGAATTTGCGACGGCCAGTCCGAGATCGTTATGACAGTGAACTGAAAAAATTGCTTTATCGGAATTTGGGATTTTCGTTAACAGCGTCCGCACTGTTTCCTCAATCTGGAACGGCAGGTTGTATCCAACAGTATCTGGAAAATTACAAGTCGTGGCTCCTGCATCGATCACGGCCTCAAATACCCGGGCAAGGAAGTCGATCTCAGATCGGCCCGCATCCTCGGCTGAAAACTCAACATCATCTGTATATGAACGTGCTTTTTTCACCGCATAAACCGCTTGGTCAATAACTTGCTCGGGTTCAAGCCTCAGCTTGTGCTTCATATGAATTGGACTGGTTGCTATGAATGTATGAATACGACGTCGTGGCGCTGACGCGATAGCCTCCGCTGCAACTTCGATATCGCGGTCAAGCGCCCGCGACAAGCTGCACACTATCGATTCCGTAACTGCTGAGGCGACCGCTTTAACGGCCTCAAAATCACCTGGGCTCGCAACCGCAAAACCGGCCTCGATGACATCCACACGGAGCCGTTCCAGAGCCTTGGCAATTCGCACTTTCTCGTCACGTGTCATTGATGCGCCGGGACTCTGTTCCCCGTCACGCAAAGTCGTATCAAATATAATTAATTGATCTTTAGCCATCTTAACTTCTCCAACGGCTTGTAACCGCTCGGCAATGCAAACAAAAAGAGTAGAAATAAAGAACGAGAAAAATTGAGCCGCCCATCAGGGCAGTCGACGGCCAAGTAGAGTGTAGTAGATAGTGCAGTTCGCTTTCATGGTTTGAGGATGCCAACGAACGACCGATTGTGCAAGTCGGTTTTTTATTATCATAATCGGCATAATCGGCAGTAGCTAAAAGCGATCACACACCTTCCACGATCCTGAAATCACGGTCTACGCCATCAGACAAAGCATCAAGAGCTGCCTGATATGCGTCGGAATCATACGCGCGCTGTGCAGCATCTAATGTTGGCCACTCAACGATCACAGTTCTTTCTAAGAGCCCGGAGCCCGAGGCATAGATTGAAGGACCACGAACCAGAAAGCGGCCGCCCTGGCTTTCGACGACTACCTTTGCTAGTTCGGCATACGTGCTTAGCTTGTTGGGATCGTAGATCTCGCGATAACAACTAACCCAATACCCTTTTTGCATTTTTTATCCTTTAAGGTTGTATTGTTTTGTTTCTACATAACTGGCTAGCTTCATCCCACCCAGTGTACTAGAGGCCACAAAACCTATCAGAACGAACATCTCAAGCAAGTGGTCAGTTCCAGGTCGAAACAGCAACACCAGCACTAGGCTTACAACAAACCCAATGCCGCCATAGACTACTTGGCGCCGTGCTTCGTTCTCTGACACACGAGGGATATCTTCGTCGATGATCCCACGTTTACTCTTCTTCCGACGCATCATGTTTCACTTCTAAACGATCTTTTAACCAGAGCACTGGTCCACTCAAGACATAACATCCGGTCAGTAAAAATAACACTCTAGGCGGATCCAGCGATACAAAAGCAAAAACGAGAGCGGCCGCCATAATGCTCAGCAAGGGTACGCGAGCTTTTAGATCAGAGTTTTTAAAGGATGGATATGGAACCGATGAAACCATCAAAAGACCACATACCGCTGTGAGAATAACCATAATGAACGCTACCGTCTCACCTTGGATGTTAGAGTCAACCAGTGTCCAAACAGCCGAAGCCAAGAAGTAAGCAGCAGCGGGACAGGCGAGACCCACGAAANNGTTGGAGTCGACGACTTCNCGTTGTATGTTAAAACGNGCCAACCGTAGCGCNGTTCCAGCAACNTAAATAAAAGCAGCCACCCAACCCAGTTTNCCCAGCGCNGACANTGACCANCTGAATACNAAGACNGCGGGCGCGACACCAAAAGCCACAACGTCGCTTAATGAATCATATTGTGCGCCAAACTCNCTCTGNGTATTTGTGAGTCGCGCTACGCGACCATCAAGCCCATCGAAAAGGCCTGATACCAGAATNGCAATCGCCGCTGTTTCAAAGAGNCTTTCGCCCTGATAGACNGCACGAGTCGCGGTNATAATCGAAAANAATCCCGCTAGCAACGCGGCCGTAGTAAGAATGTTTGGAAGAAGGTAAATACCTTTTGACTGAGCCATCGCGAAAAACGGACCCGAAGGCCCGTATGCAACTAGTTCTTATCTTTATCGACTAGCTTGTTGGCCGCAATCCACGGCATCATGGCACGNAGTTGNTCCCCAACCTGCTCTATCTGATGTNCTGCNTTGTTNCGTCGACGAGCGGTCATCGACGGGTAGTNAGTTTGTCCTTCCGNAATGAACATCTTCGCGTACNCGCCATCTTGTATACGACGCAGTGCCTCNCGCATCGCGTACTTCGATTCTTCATTGATAACTTCAGGCCCGGTGACATATTCGCCAAACTCNGCGTTGTTTGAAATCGAATAGTTCATATTTGCAATGCCNCCCTCNTACATCAGNTCAACGATCAGTTTNAGCTCGTGGAGACANTCAAAATAGGCCATTTCTGGNGCATANCCCGCATCGACGAGNGTNTCGAAACCAGCCTTNACAAGCTCAACACAACCNCCGCANAGNACAGCCTGTTCACCAAACAAATCTGTCTCGGTTTCATCTTTGAACGTCGTTTCAATGATACCCGTNCGACCTCCACCGACGCCAGACGCATANGACATAGCAACATTCTTCGCATTGCCTGANGCNTCTTGATGGATCGCTACAAGATCCGGCACACCGCCNCCCCGGACATATTCACTNCGGACGGTATGTCCNGGNGCCTTAGGTGCAATCATGATCACNTCAAGATCGCTTCTAGGAACCACCTGATTGTAGTGGATTGANAAACCATGCGAAAACGCCAGNGTTGCTCCNNGTTTGATGTTTGGCTCAATCTCCGATTTGTAAAGATCACCNTGGAACTCGTCAGGTGTCAGAATCATGACCAAGTCGGCNTGNGNNACAGCTTCTGTNACCGAGAGAACCTTGAGACCATGCGCCTCNGCTTTAGCAACCGAAGATGAGCCTNCGCGAAGACCNACGGTAACATNCACACCCGAATCCTTTAGGTTGCACGCCTGCGCGTGGCCCTGCGAGCCATAACCAATNACNGANACCTTNTGAGACTGGATGATCGAAAGGTCGCAATCTTTGTCGTAATAAATTTGCATGAAATATTTTCCTNTAGTTATCTTGACNGGCTATACNGAGAGCACNCGTTCGCCGCGCNCGATNCCGCTGACGCCACTTCGGACCACTTCCAAAATGGCCGAGGNACCAATNGACTCNATGAATGCGTCAAGNTTTTCACTCGCCCCGGTTAGCTGNANCGTGTACATAGCNGGAGCCACATCAACAANTTGCCCGCGGAAGATATCACATGTCCGNTTAACTTCTGCNCGCTGNGCACCAGTCGCTTTGATCTTAATCAGCATCAGCTCGCGTTCGATGTGATCTCCNTCGGTAAGATCAACAAGTTTNACNACNTCGATTAGCTTATTGAGCTGCTTGGTGATCTGCTCNATCACTCCATCTTNCCCAATAGTNGTCACTGTCAGACGCGACAATGTCGAATCCTCTGTTGGGGCGACAGTCAANGACTCGATGTTAAAACCACGCTGTGANAATAGACCGACAANNCGAGACAANGCACCNGGCTCNTTTTCCATNAGAACCGAAATAATGTGTCTCACTTNGTGCGCTCCGTTTTACTCAAAACCATNTCTTTCATAGAGCCAGTTGGAATGTGCATCGGNTACACNTGCTCNTCAGGGTCCACATAGATATCCATNAANACCACACGATCTTTCATTGAAAAACATTCTTCCATTTTCGTTTTCAATTGAGCNGGATCAGTCACNTTCATGCCAACGTGACCATAAGCCTCNGCTAGTTTGACAAAATCNGGCANAGAGTCAGNGTAAGTNGACCCAGCNTAACGGCCGCCGTACTGCATATCCTGCCANTGTTTTACCATGCCNAGTGCCGCATTNTTCAGATTGATAATCTTCACNGGCATGTTGTACTGAGTGCAGGTCGACAATTCTTCGATGCACATCTGGATTGATCCCTCGCCCGTGACAACCGCAACCGCGCGCTCGGGATGGGCAAGCTGCACACCCATAGCTGCAGGTAACCCGAANCCCATGGTTCCGAGACCACCTGAGTTAATCCATTGNCGAGGTTTATCNTACTTGTAATATTGCGCGGCAAACATTTGNTGCTGGCCAACGTCNGAACAAATAAANGCCTCNCCNTTGGTCACTTCATAAAGAACCCGNATTACATCTTGCGGCATNATCTGGTCGCGACGCGTGTAACGATCTCCNGTCCAAAGGCCGTGCTTNTNACGCCAACCGTTGATGGTCTCCCACCATGCNTTCAAAGCTTCCTGATCNGGCTCNNTGTCCATTTGGTTNAACATCTCAATCATNTCTGCCAANACTGGCTTCACAGGCCCAACTAATGGCACCTCGATATGACGCACTGTTTTCTGGATNGATGCCGGGTCNATATCGATNTGTACNATCCGCGCATTTGGACAGAATTTTTTCGGATTGTTCGTCACCCGGTCATCAAAACGAGCGCCNACCGCAAAAATNACATCTGCCTGNTGCATNGCNTGGTTNGCTTCATAGAANCCATGCATTCCAAGCATTCCNATAAACTGGTCGTCGGAACCNGGAAANGCTCCGAGACCCATCAGAGTATTCGTCACTGGATATCNNANNCGTCTGGAGAGTGTNGTTAGCTCCTCTGCGGCGTCACCCAGNACCACACCNCCGCCCGCNTANATGACNGGCCTCTTCGCCTCCAACAGNAGGTCCAACGCTNTGCNGATTTGACCTGTATGNCCCTTCAAGGCGGGCGTGTANGAACGCAGCTTGATNGTTTCTGGATACTGAAATNGGCGTTTTTCCTGTGGCGCTGTCATGTCTTTTGGAACATCGACNACGACGGGGCCCGGGCGACCNGACTTGGCGATGTGGAAAGCCTTTTTCATGACACCGGGTATCTCTTCAATTGAGCGAACNAAAAAAGAGTGTTTAACGATGGGNCGCGANCANCCGATCATATCAGTCTCTTGNAATGCATCACTTCCAATGAGATGACTCGGAACGTTTCCTGAAATTACAACNAGNGGAATCGAGTCCATATACGCAGTCGCGATGCCAGTGATTGCATTAGTCGCTCCAGGGCCCGANGTCACNAGCGCGACACCNACTTCACCAGTTGACCGCGAAAAACCNTCTGCCGCATGNACCGCGGCCTGCTCATGCCGCACTAAAATGTGCTCNACNGAATCTTGCTGATACAGCGCATCATAAATNTGTAAAACCGCGCCGCCGGGNTAGCCAAATATCATTTTGACTCCCTCTTCTTTCAGCGCGCGCATGATCATNTCACCGCCAGAAAGCAANTCCACTCCCGACCCTCTTTNGTAAATTANTTAAGNTAANCCGNGAATTGTGACACTCATAANCAGCCTGTCAACTNACAGGCCGCNGTNATTTAGGCGTGGAAGCTTATCCCACCAGATNANGTGANCTCTGCCCTGATAGTCGTNCCNGCAGNAAACTCNNCTTTTAGNAGCAATTCTGCGAGNGGGTTTTCGAGGTGNGTCTGTATGGCNCGTTTCAATGGACGTGCCCCATANACCGGATCNTAGCCCGCTTCACACAGTTTTTCAGTGGCCTCATNTGTCAGCTCGAGTCCATAATCCAACNCTTCNAGACGGGCACGTAAATAGGACAACTGAACATCCAAAATACCGCGAATNTGGTCTCGGCCAAGCGCATGAAANACAACAGTATCATCGATTCGGTTGATNAACTCTGGNCGGAAATGNGTGCCGACGACACCCATCACAGCATCACGAATTNTCTCGTGTGACTCATTTACCATGCTCTGAATCAGGTCTGAGCCNAAGTTCGATGTCATCACNACAACCGTATTCGAAAAATCGACCGTACGACCCTGACCATCGGTCAGNCGGCCATCATCGAGTACNTGCAAAAGAATATNAAAGACATCTGGNTGGGCTTTTTCGACCTCATCNAGGAGCACAACAGAGTACGGACGTCGACGGACCGCTTCGGTCAAATAACCACCCTGCTCATATCCGACATATCCGGGAGGTGCTCCAACAAGTCGAGCCACCGAGTGCTTCTCCATGAATTCAGACATATCAATGCGAACCATGGCGTCTTCTGAATCAAACAAAAACTGGGCCAGGCTCTTACAGAGTTCAGTTTTACCGACACCTGTTGGCCCAAGGAACAAAAACGAACCATTGGGCCTCTTTGGATCAGANAAGCCAGACCNAGATCGACGCACCGCATTGGCGACCGCTGTCACCGCAGTANTCTGGCCNACCACTCGTGCATGNAANGCATCTTCCATNTGAAGTAATTTNTCTTTTTCACCCTCGAGCATCTTNGCTACNGGGATACCGGTCCAACGACTGACAACTTCAGCAATTTCNTCGNCNGTGACCCNAGACCGAACAAGTTTTCCTTCANCAGATTCATTGGCCNCTTGGGCCTCGGCCATCCTTTTCTCGAGGGTTGGGATCACNCCNTACTGGATCTCACTCATCCGAGCTAAATCNCCCGCGCGCCGTGCCTGATCTAAATCAATTTCNGCGCGGTCAAGCTCCTCCTTAATTGCTTGCACACCNTGAGTCAGNGCTTTNTCAGAGGCCCAAACTTCCTCGAGTGCTCCCGCTTCNTTCTCCACTTCNGAAATNGTTTCTTCAAGTTCANTGAGCCGNNNCTTACTCGCTTCATCTTTTTCTTTTTTNAGNGCCTCGCGTTCGATCTTTAATTGAATNAATCGACGATCCAAACGGTCCANNTCNTCNGGCTTGGAGTCCATTTCTAAACGGATACGGCTTGCTGCCTCATCCATCAGATCNATGGCCTTATCTGGTAGCTTNCTGTCTGTGATNTANCGACTCGANAATTTNGCTGCCGNGATAATNGCGGAATCAGAAATCTCTACACCNTGATGCACNTCATATTTTGGCTTCANTCCCCGAAGAATTGCGATGGTNTCGGTTTCNGTAGGCTCACCCACCAACACTTTCTGGAAGCGACGNTCGAGTGCNGCATCTTTTTCAAGGTNCTGGCGGTANTCATCAAGNGTCGAAGCTCCNACACAATGNAGCTCTCCGCGNGCGAGTGCTGGCTTCAGCATGTTACCCGCGTCCATNGCACCCTCAGATTTACCAGCTCCNACCATGGTATGGATTTCATCGATAAAGAGAATAACTTGCCCCTCTTGCTGCGCTAACTCCTTCAACACAGCCTTCAGTCGNTCTTCGAATTCGCCNCGGAATTTNGCGCCAGCAATCAAGGAACCCATGTCAAGNGATAANACACGCTTNTCCTTCAAACCCTCNGGCACCTCGCCATTAATGATTCTAGCCGCCAAGCCCTCAACAATCGCTGTTTTACCAACGCCAGGCTCACCGATCAAAACTGGGTTGTTCTTCGTACGNCGCTGTAGCACTTGGACNGCTCGACGGATTTCCTCGTCTCGACCAATCACCGGGTCTAACTTNCCCTCCGACGCTTGCGCNGTCAGATCAAGGCAATANNTATCNAGAGCACCACGATTTTCTTCATCATTTTCAGTTTGCACTGACTCGCCTCCACGGAGTTTCNCCGTTGCGTCCGCTAACCTATCTTCATNGACANAAGCCNCCTGAAACGCCNNCTTTGTCGCCTTNTCTTTCGACATNACAGCAAGAACNGTCTCTGAAGAGANAAAGGNATCTTTCTGGGACATGGACTGCTTTTCAGCCANATTAAACTGNCGCGCNANATCCTGACTAATTCGCACCTCGCCGTCATGATTCTCNAATCGAGCCATCCGATCTANGGCNCGGTCGGCTTCCGCCAGNAACAAATCAAATTGACCNCCNGCAGTCAGCACTAGAGATCGAGCTGAACCACCTCTTTGTGTGAGCAACGCTTTCAAGAGATGCCAAGGTGACACCTCATTGTGGTCAAGATTTAAGGCAAGACTTTGCGCATCCTGCAGAGCTTGCATGAGACGATTTGTTAATCTATCCAATCGCATTAGGTAATCCCTTATCTAAAACAACAACNANTAAGTAGTTGGGGACGACCAACCACGATCACAAGTTATCCACAGGTTATTCAGTGAGNACAATNCAACTNGCCATCCGTCCAGTGACTCCTGAGCGACGGTAGGAGTACCACCGATNCGAGTCACTGTATGTACACGCATCAATCCCTTTNATATTNNTGACACCAAGNTTTTCAAGAATATCTGTNGCNANGCCCCGGAGATTAGCAAATGAACGNTCAGCNCCNTAGCCTGCCTCGAAATAACGAGCCCANGCCAANTTTTTAAACACAAAAGCGTCCACAACATCCGGNCCNACTTCAAAGGCATCTGGACCGATGCANGGGCCGAGCCANACCTGCACCCGACTCGGATNAGGAAATTCTCGAAGNATATTCTCAAGCACTCCAGAGACGAGCCCNCGCCAACCTGCNTGAGCNGCACCCACGAGNCCTTGGGTCGCANATAANACNGGAAGGCAATCTGCCGTCATGACNCCGATAGGACAGTTAGGTTGATCTGTCACTACCGCGTCGGCNGACNTGACTGAGGACTCTCTATTTACNTGGNCNACNTTGATNCCGTGAACTTGTTCAGGAAAGTAGACNCCACAACCAAACCGGCNAGCAAGATGTTCGTGGTTTCTAACAACAGAAGCCTCATTGTCGCCAACATGCAGGCCCAANTTAAANGAACCATAGGGAGCGGGCTCAGGGTCACAGGTNGTNTGCAGTGCCANAACTTTCGGNCCACAATCAATTTCAAACCACGGNTCAGACATCCACGCNNCTCAGAGCAATTAACAAATCATTCAAATCAGAGGCAATTGGCACCTCAAATTCAANGGNTTCGNCACGNNTCGGATGAATCAANCCAAGCTTNCTAGCGTGAAGNGCNTGCCTNGGGAATCCNTCGATTAATGCACGNACTTCNTGTGTCGCACGACCAAGACCTAGCCGACCTTGGCGATANACNGGATCACCAACCAACGGATGACCAATATGCGTCATATGCACACGAATTTGATGCGTNCGACCTGTTTCTAGCTTCACATCCAANCAAGCAAAATGCGCGGTTGTCTCAGTCAATCGATATTGAGTGACTGCTGGCTTACCTGAAAANACTACGGTCATTTTGGTNCGTTGAATNCGATGCCTGTCCANGGGNGCATNAATCGTTCCCTCTTTACNNGGGTGACCGTAGACNAGTGCGCANTACNGACGACTCATCNAACGATNCTTAAGTTGCTTCACTAGATTGGCTTGAGCTTTGAGTGAGCGTGCGACTGCCAAGACACCACTGGTATCTTTATCTAATCGGTGNACNATGCCCGCACGCGGGACTTTCTCTAGCTCCGGATATAGGNCCAACAAAGCATTCACCAAGGTTCCCGAGGGATTCCCATGGCCCGGATGAACAACAAGNCCAGCCGGCTTGTTCACTATTATCAGATCGNTATCGGCGTAAANCACATCTAANGGAATTGTTTCAGCTGACCAGNCAACCCGTGGCTCAAGCTCCNCGTTAACCGCNATATTTTCACCACCTAGCACTCTATTTTTNGGCTTCAAAGCNACTCCNTNGACTAGTATCTGGCCATTGACAAGCCATTGCGAAAGACGTGCTCGGGAGTAATCTGGCATCAGACGAGCCAAGACNTGATCNATCCGAGACCCAGATTCCTCCAAAGGGACTTCAAACTGTGCTTGAATATAGGTCTTATTGTTTTGNCGATCAGCCATTTTTCGATTCNTTAAAAAAGGANTNTCATGATAACCCGGACTCTTAGCTTCCTGCTCATTTNTATTGTGTTGACAGCCTGCTCGGTCTTNGATCCGGAAGCCAATCTTAAGAGTGAAAAGCAATTATGGGAGACGGCCCAGATNCACATGGATGGTCGTCGTTATCTAGACACAATCANNGCACTCGAGGAGCTCGATCGTCGCTTTCCGTTTGGGCAATATGCAGATGGNACCCAACTCAACCTCNTATANGCTTACTTTAAATCATCAAAATTTGACCTTGCGCGCCTTACCGCTGANCGCTTCATTCGNCTAAATCCAGATCATCCNNAAGCGGCCTACGCGCAATATATGAAGGGGCTCTCNTCCTACGCATCAAACAATTCCATAATATCCCGTTANCTNCCGGGCGATGAGACTGGCCGAGATCTGGGTGGCGCTCGCGACGCAATAAACGATTTCACACAACTGCTCGAACGTTACCCAGACAGCGAATTTGCAGAAGATGCTACCCTTCGATTGATCTATGTACGCAACCAGCTCNCNGAATACGANGTCAACGTGTCNCGCTACTACATCCGACGTGGTGCCTACCTTGCGGCCGCAAATCGAGCAAGACAGGTGGTCGAAGGTTACCCCTCCACNCCCGCCGTNATAGACGCTTTNATNATTATGTATCTGGCCTATGAAGCGCTAGGTTTGCCGCAAGAATCTCAGGATGCGCTGTTCGTNCTATCNNAGAATTATCCGNAATATGTNGCTGGTGATCGCGNTGATCAACGTNTGGCCCCGGGGGTGCTCTACGNAGAGGGCGAGACCCTGNCCNGCATACTCACCTTTGGTTTTTTGGGAAGTGCGCGCGACCTTGCCGACCGTTTGGCTACTTTCAGCGAATCGAGACGTCAAGATGCGAGTCGTCGTCCACTAGCAACGCTTCGACCAGCAGAAGGCGCACCCACAATCGATAAACCAAGTGTGGTTACAGATGTCTTCTTTTAAAATGACCACCGATTCGCTATCGGGTACCTCCGATCGCGGCCGAAGCCTCGCGCAGTTACTCGGGGACCAACAGCCGACTGCCGCCTCTTGTACTCGTTGATATCGACCAGCCGACATATTCGCTTCACCTCTTCCGAATTAAAACCGGAATCGATGATGGCCTGAGGCGATCGGTCGGATTCAATATACAGCGACAGCATCTGATCAAGCCGATCATACGGGGGGAGACTGTCAGAGTCCTCCTGTTCTGGCGCAAGTTCAGCCGACGGTGGTCGGTTGATGACACGTTCCGGGATAGCCTCCCCGTCACGATTCACAAACCGAGCAAGATCATAAACCCTTGTTTTCCAGACGTCTTTTAATACCGCGAACCCACCGGCCATATCTCCGTATAGGGTGGCGTACCCTACCGCCATCTCGCTCTTGTTGCCTGTAGTAAGGACCAGCGCATCTGTTTTATTGGAGAGCGCCATCAATAGTACGCCCCGGCACCGGCTCTGTATGTTCTCTTCTGTCGCGTCAACAGGATGCCCCTCAAAGAATGGCCCTAACACCCCCATAAATTCACGGACCATTGGTTCGATAGAAACAATAGAAAAATCACAACCTAAAATCTCGGCCTGTCGTCTAGCATCAGTGACACTGATTTCAGCTGTGTATAGATAGGGCATCATCACCGCGTGCACATTTTCAGCACCCAATGCATCCACGGCACAAACGAGTGTCAGCGCTGAATCAATGCCTCCTGACAATCCGAGCACAGCCTTTTTAAATCCTGTCTTTGCAAAATAATCACGGACACCCGTAACGAGCGCCTGATATAGCAACCAATCCTTGGATGGTAAAGCCGCTATACAGCTATCAGCCAGGTCTTCTCCATCCCAGCTAATATCGAGCATTTCCTCAGCAAAAAAATTGGCTTGTGCGACGATTTTTCCCCTCCGATTGACAGCAAATGAACCCCCATCGAAGACTAACTCGTCCTGTCCACCGACCAGATTCACGTAAGCAATTGGTATCTGATTGTTGCTAGCTCGATCCGTCAGATGCCAATACCTCTCAGAGATTTTGTTCTCCGCAAATGGCGATGCGTTCACAACAACAATAAAGTCCACACCAAGAGCACAGGTGGCTTCAACAACCTCTGGGATCCAAACATCCTCGCAAACCAACAATCCAATTCGTATCCCCTCGATCTCGCATACCGTCGGTTCCGTCCCAGCAACGAAATAACGACGCTCATCAAATACTTGATAGTTTGGTAGGGAATTTTTGTGATACGCGGTTAAACGCCGCCCACACTGATAAACAACTAGACTGTTGTGAAGTGATGAAGTTCTGATACTCAGGTCATCTCGGTCGCAATCTCGAAGCTGTTTTGGTGCTAGTGTCGGCAGCCCAACACAAAGCGTCAATCCTTCGCTGATTTCACACAATTTTGTCTCGGCGACCTCCAACTTTTGGATCAGCGCGGGACGCAACAGTAAGTCCTCGGGCGGATATCCAGTCAAAGCTAGTTCGGGAGCGATCAAGATGGAGATACCATCAGCCCGAGCTTGCTCTGCCGCTCGCGAAAGCTTCTGTAAGTTGACGCTGAAATCACCTACTGTGGCGTCCATTTGAAATAATCGGATAGAGCGTTGCGTCATAAGGTTTTCCAAGGTTGGTAGGGCGTGGGGTCAACAATCGGTGTTCGATCCATCATCTGGTCGCATAATAGTCGGCTGGACGCGGGACTCAAGACAACTCCATTTCGAAAATGACCTGAGTTCACCCACAGTTTGTCTGAGACCGCTCCAATCCAAGGTAACCCCTCAGGTGACCCAGGTCGAAGCCCGGCCCATTGTGCCTCTAGTGGAATCTCCTCAAGTATCGGAATCATCGAAATTGCGGATGCGTATAGCGACTCAAATGCTTCTCGGTCAGGTATCCTTTCAAAACCAACATCCTCCAATGTTGATCCGAATACAATCCGCCCGTCGGCCCTAGGTATTGCATAGCGCCCATTCGCCAAGACAACTCTATTTACCAAATAACATGGACTGAACAACAGCATCTGCCCCTTCATTGGCTTTATCGGGCAACTGAGCTTAACCCCTGTAAATATATTTCCCGTCCACGCCCCAGCTGCTAACACGACTCGATCACCGACGTAGTCTTGGCTTTGACTTGAGACCTTGGGCGAATCTAGATCCCCAGACAATATGACCTCACGATATTCAAGCAATTGAATCTTTGGGTGATTCAAACAAGCCTGTCTCAGTGCCCGACCCATTCTCGAGTTCCTAACGCTTGAAACGCGCGGCATCCAGAGCGGTATTTCGTCCAATTGTACATTCGGCTCGAGCACTCGCGCATCTTCGTCACTGATTTCAATAACTTTAGGTGGTAGACCGACACCCCAAGCGAGTGCCTTTTCGCGCTCATCAGTTGCGGTCACCAACATTCCTTCAGTAAATAACTCGGAATCAATCCCGGTTGATTCATTCAGTGAAGCAATCAGATCGGGAAACGCCTGCTGCGACCATGTGGCGAGTGCCGTAATCGAGGGTGCGTACCGCCACGGGTATAGTGGCGAAATAATTCCACCGCCAGCCCAAGAAGCTTCCTGCCCCGCCCGCCCTTTATCGAACACAAAAACCGAAAGACCTGCCTCAGCTAACTCCAAAGCAGACATCATGCCCATTACTCCAGCACCAATAACTATCACATCGGCCGAATAAAATTGAGATCCCACCATCGTCTGATTATCGCATGCAGACGTCCGCCCGTCAGAGTCAATTCCGCACTAACTATACAGATGAATGAGGAGCAGATTTTCTGTTTAGCTTTCTGCGCTAGTCCACGACACGCAGTTTTAATTCTTTCGGTAACGAGAACTGAATCGACTCTATGACGCCATCTTCTTGGATAACCGTATCGATACCTAATTCCCTCAAACGATCGCAAACAGCCTGAACGACAGTTTCAGGGGCCGATGCGCCAGCAGTTACAGCGATTGCGTTCGCCCCTTTAACCCACAGTGAGTCAATCTGCTCGGGGCCGTCAATAAGATATGACCTCGAGCCCAATCGCTCAGCAAGTTCTCTGAGTCGGTTGGAGTTGGATGAGTTTACAGAGCCGACTACCAAAACGAGATCATGCTTCAAAGCGAGCCGTTTGACTGCATCTTGCCGGTTCTGTGTGGCATAGCAAATATCATCCTTTCGCGGGCCTTGGATGTCGGGAAAGCGCTCACGAAGGATATCAATAATTCGCGCTGTGTCGTCCATCGATAACGTCGTTTGTGTCACGAAGGATACGCTCTTGGGATCGTCAATCACGACCGTCTGCGCTTCTTGTTCATCTTGAACAAGCTTCATGACACCGCCATGAGTTCTATCGAACTGTCCCATGGTTCCCTCGACTTCAGGGTGGCCGGCATGACCTATCAAAATACATTCACGGCCTTCCTCTGAAAACTTGAGCACTTCCAAGTGGACTTTTGTTACCAATGGACAGGTGGCATCGAATACCTTCAGTTTTCGACGCGCCGCCTCGTCTCGAACCGCCCGCGATACGCCATGAGCTGAAAAAATTACAATAGTGTCGTCTGGGACCTCATCAAGCTCATCCACGAACACCGCTCCCCGCGACTTGAGGTCGTCGACCACTGTTTTGTTGTGGACAACTTCGTGCCTCACGTAAACCGGTTCCCCGAAGATCTCAAGAGCGCGATTAACGATGTCGATCGCGCGGTCGACACCAGCACAAAAGCCGCGCGGGTTGGCAAGAGTCGCTTGCATCAATGTGTCTCCGCCGGAGCTACAGAAAGAATTTCAACCTCGAATTCAAGATCTCGCCCCGCCAATGGATGATTGAAATCAACCGTCACCATTCTGTCTTCAATTAAGGAGACCACACCGGGTAATTCAGATTTAGCTTTATCCTGAAAACTCAGTACTAAACCCTCGGCGAGTTCAATCGTGGGATCAAATTGATCTTTCGGGATCCGCTGTATATTCGAGGGATTACGCTGCCCAAATCCATCCTTAGGCTTGATGGTCTCGACTTTCCGTTCACCTGCGTTCATACCATGAATTACCATCTCGAAAGCTTCAGGCAGGTTTCCATCACCGATGACTAGAGAAGCAGGTTTTTTCCCGAAGGTCGAATCAACTAGCTCACCCGTGTCAAGGAGCCTGAGTGCGAAGTGAAGTTCAACCTTGCAATTTGGACCGATGTCGAGCATCTAAGTACCATCCAATCAACAAACAACCAGCAGCTAAGGTAATACTTGTATCCGCAATATTAAAGGCCGGAAATGACCAACTTCCCCAATGGAAGTGCAAAAAATCGACAACATAACCAAAGGCGACACGGTCAACCCCGTTGCCAATGGCGCCAGGAATCAATAAAACGAATCCAGTCTGCATCCAGCGGCAAAGCCCAGGATCTCGCAGAGACCAAATTGAGTATCCCGAAACACCCACTGCGAGGGTCAAAAATAGCCATCGTTGCCACCCACTTGCATCCGCCAGAAAACTGAACGCCGCCCCGGTGTTGTGTAATAACGTGAGAGAGAAAAACGGCAACACACCGATGGGCTCCGCATAGGTCAGATAAGTGGACGCCAAAAACTTGGTGAACTGGTCAACTAAGAGGATCAGCCCAATCACCAGAGCCAGGTCAAGCCTCATGCAAAGGTCCGCTCTTCACCCGTGCCCTCGATATTATCAACGCAACGTCTGCAAAGTGTAGGGTGAACGGGTACCCAACCAACATCGAGACGATGGTGCCAACAGCGCTCACATTTCTCCGTCTCTGCAACCTTCACAACCACAGATAGGTCAGGACATGTGGCGTCTGATATCGCTTGGTCAGGGGCCTCTTTTAGGCGGCCCAACGTGGCTTCAGACGTGATGGTAACAAAACGAAGTTCCTCCCCCAAAGCCGCTAGCGCATGAAAAATTGGGCCGGCAGCGAACAATTCAACCTCAGCCGACAAAGAGCCCTTCACAAGCCCGTCGGTGCGCGCAGCTTCTATAGCTTGATTGACCACTCTCTTAGCAGATTGAATTAGTGACCAATTTACCTCTGCACGACCACCCGCCTTTGGTATTTCCGCTTCAGTAACACCAAACACGAACCGATGAGGACGCTCACCGGGCATTGCCTCCCAAATTTCCTGAGCCGTGAAAGACAAAATGGGAGACATCCAACGCACCAATGCATCCGTAATCCAGTAGAGTGCCGTTTGGCAACTTTTTCGAGCATGGCTTTCCGCTTTCAGTGTGTACTGACGGTCTTTGATGATATCCAGATAAAAGCCACCCAAATCATCAACGCAGAAGTGATGCAAAGTCTGGGTGACCTCAGAGAATTCATAACGGTCGTAATGGACCATAATTTTAGTCGACAGTTCGGAAATTCGTCGAATCATTTCTGCGTCGATAGATACCAGATCATCCATCGGAACCTGATCGGTCTCAGGATTAAATCCGGTCATGTTGGCCAACAAGAATCTGGCAGTATTCCGGACACGTCGATACGTGTCTGAGGTTCGACTCAGAATCTCATGACTGACCGTCATTTCCTTCGTGAAATCGGTAGACGCAATCCACAGGCGTAAGATGTCGGCCCCAAGTGTGTTCATAATATCTTGTGGCGGTATCACATTCCCCAGTGATTTCGACATCTTCCGACCATCTTGGTCCACGGTAAACCCGTGTGTGAGAAGGCCCCCATAAGGCGCTTTACCGTGTATGGCTACTGAGGTCAGAAGCGACGACTGGAACCAACCACGATGCTGGTCCGAGCCCTCGAGATATAAATCCGCGGGGAAATGCTGTCCATCCCGACGGCCCAAGACTGAGGCGTGCGTCGTCCCTGAGTCAAACCATACGTCCAATACATCGGTGACCTTTCGGTAATTTGAGCCTTCGTCGCCTAAGAATTCACTTATCTCGAGATCAAACCACGCATTAATCCCACCCTTTTCAATTTTATGGGCTATTTTTTCGAATAATATCTCGGTATCTGGATGCAATTGACTGGTATCTTTATGCACGAAGACTGTGATCGGCACACCCCAATTTCTCTGTCGTGAAATACACCAATCCGGACGGTCCTCTAGCATGGCGGCCAGTCTGTTCTTACCCCAACTAGGAGTGAATTGAATTTGCGAGTTAACCTCCTGACGCGCTGTCTCTAAGAGTCCCTCCCCCTTCATACGAATAAACCACTGCGGAGTGGCCCGATAGATCACTGGCGTTTTGTGACGCCAACAATGAGGGTAGGAATGTTCTAATCGCTCTCTATGAACCAACCTGCCATTCTCGGCTAGATAGTCAGCGATAACGGGACCCGCTTTTTCAACATGAAGTCCTCCGACAACCGCTACAGACTCAGCAAATGTACCGTCATCACGAACCGGTGTTAGAAGTTCAAGATCTAAAGAGGCGGCGGCATGAAAATCCTCGAGGCCATACGCTGGAGCCGAGTGTACAGCGCCGGTTCCGGCTTCCAACGTTACATGGTCGCCCGTGATTACAGGGACTATGCGTCCATCCCAAGGCGCTTCACATTGAACACCAACTAAGGCGCTACCATCTGCCTCACCAAGAATTTCAAATGACTCAATCGTATACCTCGCAGCCAATGCCTCAAGGCGACCCTCGGCCAAAACTAATGTCCAGCGTTGCCCGTCCTTCTCAAACTGCGCTAACACGTACGGGAGCGCCGCATGAACGGCCACAAATTGATTGGCCGGAAGCGTCCAAGGAGTGGTCGTCCAGATCGCTATCGCGGCCTCGGAGGCAGTTTCAGGAGAAACACCGAATACGCTCCTGATTTGGGTCGTATTCTGGATTGGAAAGGCTACATCAACAGTCCACGTCTCTCGGTCTTGATATTCGACCTCAGCCTCCGCGAGGGCACTTTCACAGTCGGTACACCAATAAACGGGTTTCGCGCCCTGATGAAAATGACCATTATTGATGATCTGACCCAGTGACCGAACGATATCTGCTTCGACCTTGTAGTCCATAGTCAGATACGGGTTATCCCAATCACCAAGAATCCCCAAACGTTTAAAATCGACCTTCTGCCGCTCAATTTGCGAGGTAGCATACTCACGACAAGCGTCTCGGAACTCACTGGTGGATTGGAACTTTCCACCAATCTTCCCGACCGTGGTCTCCACCTTGTGCTCGATTGGTAGACCGTGACAGTCCCAGCCGGGTATGTAAGGAGCATTGAAGCCGGCGAGACCACGCGATTTGACAACAATATCTTTAAGGACTTTGTTAACGGCGTGACCGATATGGATGTCGCCGTTCGCGTAGGGAGGACCGTCATGTAGGATGAAGGTTTTCTCTCTATTCGACTGCGCATCTTGTACCTGCTGGTACCAGTCGTCAGCCTCCCACGTGGCCAGCATATTAGGCTCACGCTTTGCCAGATTCCCACGCATCGGGAATTCAGTCTCAGGAAGATTCAGTGTCTGTTTGTAATCAGTCATTCAATTTCAGATCCATTTAAAAAACTCAGCGACTCCCGAGCCTTATTGTTGTCGAACCTAATTCGTTCGGTTAGTGCCTCAAGGCTCTCGAATTTCTGCTCGGCGCGAATAAATATCCGTGGAGTCACGGTCAGATTAAGACCATACAGCTCATCAGAGAATTCATGCAAATGTACTTCTAGTCGGACCTTCTGGCCAGAGACAGTGGGACGCGACCCGATGTTGGCGACCCCACTCATAACTCGTCCATTAGGGATTTTAACCGAGCAACCAAACACTCCGTGTATTGGTGGCGGGTTTCGCAGTGCTATGTTAGCAGTCGGAAAGCCAATTTGCCGCCCCAGTTGTTGCCCATAGGATACTCGTCCACAAAGGGCATACGAGCGACCAAGCATTCTTGCGGCGCTATCAAAATCGTTTAACCTTAGCAGCTCACGAATACGGGATGATGAGACACGTACTCCGTCTAAAAGATGTGTCTCTGACTGTTCGACTTTAAACCCACGTCGATTACCTGCTACCAGCAAGTAATCGAAATCACCCTGCCTATCGCAACCGAAACGGAAATCATCACCAACGACAACCTGAGCAACGCGTTTACCAGAGACCAACTGATCGATAAAAGTGTGGGCTGTCAAGGATCTGATATCTGAAAACTTCAAGCACCAAATCGAATCAACGCCCAATGATTTCAGAGTGGCCAATTTTGTTTTCAGGCTCATTAATCTGGCTGGGGCGGACTGACCTCTTTGTCTTGCGAAGAATTCGCTCGGCTGGGGTTCGAACAATAAAACTGTCACAGGGAGCCCGAGCCGAGTAGCAACTACTTTTGCTTGTTCGATGACGCGTTGATGCCCCACGTGCACACCATCAAAGTTACCGATGGTTAAAACATGTGGTGACCGGAATTCAACGTGTCGACCGAAAATAAATCGCATTGCGTTAACGTGCTGCTGGTGGCATGAGCAACGAAGTATAGCGGATCCCGACTAATCTCAATGTGATCAGATACAAAAACCCTGAGGTAAACAACAAAACAGAGGTCCAACTCATACGTTCAATCACAGAGACATCTTCCAACGATGCCGAGGACGGCGCCCACCAGGCCACTTGAACCATCACCAAGATGGCTAAAGTAACTTGTGCCGCTGGACGCCATGGCGGCTGACGGACTTCATACCAGCCACGTCGATGCAAACCCCTGAGTAGCAACAAAGCATTGACCCATGCAGATAAGGACGTCGCAAGGGCTAACCCAACGTGATCTAGGGACCAAACCAGGATCAGGTTAAACACCATGTTCGAGGCCATAGCGATCACACCTATTTTAACGGGTGTTTTAGTGTCTTGATGCGCAAAATAGTGCGGAGCAAGTACCTTGATCAACATGAATGCTGGCAGTCCTGTGGCGTAGGCCATCAGTGACAATGCTGATGCCTCGATGTCTTGAACAGTCATTGCCCCGTATTGGAATAGTGTTGCCAAAATCAATTCACCAAAAACAGCCAAGACTGCAGCGCACGGGAGTCCCAATACGAGGACTACCCAAACCGCCCAACTCTGTGTTTGATGTGATGCTGCGCCGTCTCCTTGCGCGAAGTCACGTGATAACTTGGGAAGAATCACAGTAGAAACAGCGATCGCAATCACACCCAAAGGTAATTCCATTAAGCGATCTGAGTAGTAAAGCCACGAAACCGACCCAGATATCAATAANGATGCGAGGACGGTATCNAGCAGTAAATTAATTTGACTGACAGAAACACCGAACAAAGCAGGAACCATCAANTTTAAGATTTTTGAGACACCCGGATGGTCTGCCANCAACGAAGGNTTGGGTAATAACCCCGCNGTCATCANCGGAGGNATCTGAATTATCAACTGTACNACACCNGCAATNGCCACACCGATCGCGAGCCCTANTACTGAGGGAGACATTAGGGGTNCCAAAAATAACGCNCTCCCTATCAAGGATANNTTCAAAAATACTGGAGTCGCGGCNGGTACAGCNAACCTCCCNATACTGTTGAGGATGCCTCCCGCNAACGCAACAAAACAAATNAAACCAAGATATGGAAAGGTCCAACGTAACAGATCAGCTGTCAGTGTCAGTTTCTCNNGATCNTCCGAGAATCCTGGCGCAAACAGCTTCGCNATCCAAGGNGCCANCAGGANACCGANAATNCTGATAGCGANAAGGATCAATCCNAATCGGCCAGCTACCTGATCAATCAACCGCNTGACNGACTGGTCACCNTCCTTNTCACGTGTCTCGGTNAACACCGGAACAAATGCCTGAGCAAAAGCNCCCTCACCAAAAAGGCGTCTCAAAAAATTGGGTATTTTGAATGCCACAAAAAATGCATCTGCGCCTGCGGATGCACCAACCGTGTTAGCCAGGACGATATCTCGTAGCAATCCGAGTACACGGGAGCCCAGCGTCCAAACCCCGACGGTGACACCGGACCGAATCATTTTTTCTGTTGTCACGCTTTACTTTCCTTGACCTGAGGCCCCATTTTCGGTAAGTTCCCCCGCCTCGATTTTTCAGTTATGTCTACTGATTTACAGTGTAGTGTAAGGGAGCAACCCCGGTGGCAAATAGTCCCCAAGCGCGGAAGCGCGCAAAGCAGGCGAATGTCCGTCGCAATCATAACGCTAGCCTAAGGTCACGGGCTCGCACGTACGTCAAAAAAACCTTAGCGGCTATCGCAACCAGCGACCAAAAGGCCGCGATAGAAGCGCTCCGTGAAGCAGTACCGATTCTCGATAGCATGGTAACGAAGGGCATTTACAAGAAAAATAAATGCGCACGGACCAAGAGCCGTCTAAACGCCAAAGTCAAAGCGATAGCGTCATAATCGACAACGGCAGGTAGATCAAACCAGCGCCAGATTATCACGATGTACCAGTGCGACCCCTTCTAGCAACATCTGCCGGTCCATAAGCTGTGCGGTAGTTTTTCCAAACATCCGGTGGGCTAGATCTGATCCATAATTAGTCAAACCTGTCGCGATGCGTTCGCCATCTGCGGTTTCGATCGCGACGATATCGCCACGATCGAAACTTCCTCGCGAGTCAGTCACCCCAACCGGCAGCAGACTCCGGCCTTTTGTTTTTAATGCGTTAGCCGCTCCAGCATCCACAATCAATGTGCCCCGTATTTGTTTATGGGATGCCAACCAGCGTTTCCGTGCGGCCTGGGGCTTTAGATCAGGATACAATAATGAACCAACCTCTTTCCCCATCCGCAACTTTTCTAATACTTGATCAACGCGACCGTTAGCGATCACAGTCATCGCTCCTGATCTCGCGGCCTGCTGGGCTGCAACTATTTTTGTATACATCCCGCCCCTGCCGAGCGTGCCACCTTTTTTTCCAGCCATTCCGAGAAGCCTGTCATCTAGCGAACGCGCCTCTGGGATTAAAGCAGCGTCAACATGGAATCGCGGATCCTTGTCAAAAAAACCATCTTGATCAGTCAAAATTACTAAAACATCGGCTTCCAGAAGATTGGTGGCAAGTGCACCTAAAGAATCGTTGTCACCAAATCGAATCTCATCGGTCGCGACCGTATCATTCTCGTTTACGACTGGAATAACACCAAATTCATTTAATTTTTTCAATGTATCGCGCGCATTGAGGTAGCGCTTTCGATCGGCAAGATCTTCATGTGTGAATAATACCTGAGCAGTGTCGTGCCCACACTGAGAAAAACAGCTCTGCCAGGCCTGAACAAGGCCCATCTGGCCTATGGCCGCAGCAGCTTGAAGCAATGGAAGGTCTTGAGGCCGTTTATTGATTTTTAGGGTTTTCAGACCAACAGCAATTGCCCCAGAAGAGACCAGACAGAGCTCGACACCGTCTGATATCAATACGGACATCTGCTCCACCCAGGTCTGCATTCTGTCGAAGTCGAGACCCTGACCGTCATTACTCAGCAATGCACTGCCGATTTTCACAACCCATCGCTTACTAGTCTTGAGTTTGGTGCGCTTAGTCACGAACTACAATGACCTCCATTGCATGATCGTCGTCATCATCTCCATCCCCACGGTGGTTACGTTTATGTTGTATTCGACGCTGTTCACGAAGCTCAGCGATTCGCTCATGGGCCTCTTCCGCCATTCGATCAAGCCACACACGTTCCGCAGACTCGGCATCAGGGTCCTCACGTCGCTCAGACGCCAGCATCTGAAGCCGTGTCATCAGATTGTAGGCAAGTAACTCACAGCCTTCACCAGTCACACCAGAAATCACATGCACCGGAAACGGCCAATTGAACTTTACTTTCAAAGACTCAATCAACGCCTCCCTCTGATCCGAATCGACTAAGTCTACTTTATTAAGGACCAACCAACGCTCACGAGCTGCCAAAGCTGGACTAAATTGCTCGAGTTCGTCAGCTATAGTCTCAACAATATCAACCGGATCCCCATCGTCGATAGGCGCTACATCGACTAAGTGAAGCAATATGCGGGTTCGGGTCAGGTGTTTCAAAAACCGTGTACCTAACCCCGCGCCCTTTGCCGCGCCAGGAATCAAACCTGGTATGTCAGTAACCACAAAATTTCTATGGGGCGCTAGCGATACCACTCCTAACTGAGGCGCTAGTGTTGTGAAAGGATAGTCAGCAATCTTGGGCTTCGCAGCAGACAGCTGACTAATCAACGTTGATTTGCCCGCGTTGGGAAATCCGACCAAACCAACATCCGCCAGCAAACGTAACTCCAGCCTTAGTTTGAAAGATTCCCCAGTGGACCCTGAAGTGGTTCGCCTGGGTGCTCGATTAGTGGATGACTTAAACCGAGTATTTCCCAAACCACCTCGGCCACCATTTGCTATGACCATCGCATCCCCGTTGCATACCACCTCACCAATTAAGCGGTTGGTCTCGTCGTCGTAAACAGTTGTTCCGACAGGCACCTTCAGCACTAAGTCATTACCACCCGAGCCCGTCTTATTACGACCAGCTCCGGGGCTACCATTTTCTGCTCGATAACGCGGCTGATAGCGATAATCGATGAGTGTGTTCAGATTTTCATTTGCGAGTAAAATCACAGAGCCACCATCCCCACCGTCGCCTCCATCTGGACCACCCCTGGGAATATATTTCTCACGACGGAAACTCAGGCATCCTGCGCCCCCATTTCCAGCCTCCACTGTGATTAACGCTTCATCTACGAATTTCATTGGTCGTCCAGAACGCAAAAGCCCCGCGCGAGCGGGGCTTTTTAGTTGGTGAGTACTCTGCTCAGGCAGGAGTTACAACACTCACAAACCGCCGCTTTTGCGGCCCCTTCACTTCAAACTTCACCTCGCCTTCAGCTTTCGCAAAAAGTGTGTAGTCTGTGCCGCATCCAACATTGACGCCTGGGTGAAACTGTGTCCCACGCTGGCGGACTAGAATATTACCAGCCAGCACCTTCTCTCCCCCAAACTTTTTCACACCGAGCCTTTTACTTTCAGAATCGCGACCGTTACGGGTACTGCCTCCAGCTTTTTTGTGAGCCATCTTCGTTTCCTGCCTTAACTGTTGATTGCTGTAATCTTTATTTCAGTGAACCACTGACGGTGGCCCTGGCGTTTCATGTGGTGCTTGCGGCGTTTGAACTTCAAGATCGTGACTTTTTCGCCGCGGCCGTGTTGAACTACCTCCGCGGAGACTGTTGCACCATCAACAACTGGTGTGCCCACCTTGATAGTTTCACCTTCTCCGACCATGAGTACGCGATCAAAATCAATAGTCGAACCAGTTTTGGCCTCAATTTTCTCAACCCTGATCAACTCGCCCTCTATCACGCGATGCTGCTTACCGCCTGTTTCAATGACCGCGTACATGTTTCTGACTCCGTTACGAATATCCCGATGACAACGCCACTCGAAAAGCGCGTAATAATAGGGATTAAGCAAGCAGAAGACAAGACTTAATTTCGCTTTTTCTCTGCCGAATAATCGTTAAACTAAGGCTTGATTGATACCGGACAAGTGCATGCCGACAGCTGACCAACTAATTGACCTCATTCGACCTGATTTTGATGCATTAAATGAGCTACTGATCTCTCAGCTCGGATCTGAAATCGATCTGATTGAGGAAGTAAGCCAGTACCTTATCCAGTCCGGTGGTAAACGTGTCCGGCCACTTGTCACCTTGATGGCGTCGAGGGCCTTAAAAACGAATACCATGCATCATATTCCTTTGGCTGGTTCGATCGAGTGTCTACATACAGCGACACTCTTCCACGACGATGTGGTCGATAACTCCGAAGCAAGACGTGGGCAACCCAGCGCTAACGCAGCGTTTGGAAACGCCGCGAGTGTCTTAGTTGGCGACTTCGTTTACTCGAGGGCTTTCCAAATGATGGTGTCAGTAGGGCGGCTTGACATCCTTAAATTGCTTGCCGATACGACTAACCAAATCTCCGAGGGCGAGGTTTGGCAACTAAAAAATCAACACCGTGCTGATATCTCTGAGAGCGAATATGACCAAGTTATCACACGGAAAACAGCGGTATTGTTTGAGGCCGCCGCCGCCTGTGCAGGACTCATCACCGATCAATCTGACGAAGTTGTCGAGGCTTTGAAAATATACGGACTTCAGCTCGGCTTTGCGTTTCAGTTGATCGATGACTACCTCGACTATGCGGGCGACACCAATAGCCTCGGAAAAAATCTTGGGGACGATCTTGCCGATGGAAAGTGTACCCTACCCATAATTAGAGCGCTGACTGAATCAACTGCAGCCGAAGAGGCAGTGATCACTAGGGCCATAACATCTGGCGACCGAGATTGTTTTTATGAGATCTCCGAAATTGTAACTAGAACCAGCGGACTTAGTTATACAAGAGAAAGAGCATTAGCCGCAGTTGGCCGAGCAAAGAACGCGCTGGATATATTACCGGATTCAGTGTTTCGAGAAGGGCTTATGGGACTTGCGGATTTATCAGTCAGCCGAGCTACTTGAGGGGAAAAATGGCAAAAGCATACTTCGCAGCGGGATGTTTCTGGGGAATCCAACAACGCTTCTCTCGCTTAGGTGGCGTAGAAAAAACTGCGGTTGGTTACATGGGAGGTGTCACAGATTCGCCTGACTACAAGTCGGTATGCACTGGTAAAACCGGCCACGCGGAGGTTGTGGAGGTCGAGTATGATTCTAAGGTAGTCGATTTCGAAGGACTCTTGTCGTGCTTTTTTGAGTGGCATGACCCCACTCAGGTCAATCGACAAGGACCCGATATCGGTACCCAGTACCGGACTGCGATCTTCCCTCAAACAGACGAGCAGTGGTTGAGGGCCCAAGAAAAAATCAATCAATTGAGCAAATCAGGCTACTACGGTCAGCCTATCGCAACCAGCATTGAACGCGCTGCTAAATTCTGGCCAGCCGAGGATTATCATCAGGACTATTTAGATAAGCGCGGTCTCGGACCCTGCGGGATCGGATAATGGCTCGCGTCCTTGTAACTGGAGGAAGCAGTGGTATCGGTCGGGCTACTATCGACAGGCTCGCGCAGGCTGGTCATCTGGTAATCGCCACGTCTCGGAGCAAACAAGAAGAAATAACTAACGTTGAATGGCACCCACTCGACTTGGATACAAAAAAGAGTGTCGAGGCATTCTGTATGTCACCTCTGTGGGATCACAAGGTTGATGTCGTGTTTAACAATGCGGGTTTTGGTTTGACCGCACCAATCGAATCAGCATCGGAGACAGCAATTCGGACACAATTCGAGGCCAACTATTTTTCCACCATGAAGATTACACAGAAAGCCATGACTCATTTTAGAGAGCAGGGCCAAGGTATTCTGATGATCAACACATCCATTGGTGGCAGAATAGCGTTTCCGTATTTCGGGTATTATAACGCCACAAAACACGCACTGGAAGCATCGTATGAGGCACTTTGGTACGAATGCCTCGGATCAAACATTAGAATTAAGATCATTGAACCGGGGTTCACACAGACTCGGTTCGCGACGCATGGCATGCGAATGTCTGGGGAGACCAGCCCCCACCACGCCCAAGCCCTGTCTCGGCTTGCGCACTCTATGCGGGCAGGGACGACCGCGACGCCGCCGGATGAGGTAGCCAAAACCATTGTCGAGGCATTGTTCGATCCTCGAAATCGGTTGCGCTACAACGCGGGTAAGTACAGCGGCATACTTTTATTATTTCGAAGAGTTTTGCCCGATCGCTGGTTTCAACGACTCGTCGCAAAGGCTGTGCTAGGAGGCAAGAAATCGTTGTAGACCTACCACAGCACGGTCGACTGTTTTTTTAAATCCAATCGCTAAGACAGGATCCAGCAAATTGAATGGAAAAGCCATATCGATCTCAGCCGTATATTTGATTATTGTTCCCCTACCAGAAGACTCTACCTCGATGGTATCAGTGGCTTTAGCCTTTGATGCCACTCCGGATACGACGGCTCGGACTCCTGCCTCATACATCGCTACCGTGTAAACCATATCGATCGGATTACCACTAAACAAGACACGAACTCGATATCGTGAGCCCTCGCCAAATACCTCGTCAAGCGGCTCCACCGAGACAACTGAGTCATCCCACGATTGGAGGTGCCGAAAATCGGCGACTAGCCGCAGAACTTCGGTGGGAGGCTTCCCTGAATAAATGTGTCGTTCAAAGCGCACTAGTCTCTCTCCGCAAACGGACGACCCACAGACAAAGTCACAGACTGGCGGCCTCCCTCGGTTCGACCAAAAGAGAGATACCCAGGCCCAACCGCCGTATCTGCGCCAATAAACAACGAGCCACCTGACAATGTCTTATCCCAGCGGAGATCATCGCGATCCTGAAAAACGTTGCCAGCCTCCAGAGAAAATCCAATAAACAAAGGTTGGTCAATCGGAACGATTGCATGCTCATTGAGTCGCTGATAACCCATCAATGAAACAAGCCCCGCATGCCGACCCGAGATCTCATTTGGGCTGTAGCCGGAGAGCCTCGTAAATCCACCTAGACTATAACGAGGGGTCACATCAGCCACTGCGGTTTCAAATAAATAGCCCAAATATCCCTGCCCCAATACAGTCGTCCCGGTGTGATGATACAGCGGATACAATATGTCAAGTGTCACACCGTCGTACTGCCTTGTTGCCCCGAGCGTTGCGTCATAGATTGAATACTCGCCTAAGACCCGAACGCCTTGCGTCGGAAACCCTAAGGAATCCAACGTATCAAAACCCGCTCTTGCGAAATAACGTGAGTCATCCACTTGCGCACTCAAGGATTCCGCGCCCAGCAGTTTATAATTTTTTATCTTGGCTTGCCGGAACCCAATGCGAAATTCACCCCGTGTATCCAGCGAATAACCTGCATCAAAACCAAATTCACGCGTTTCGGTTGCATAGCTTGAAGTCAACGTCCCNTGTTCGTAAAGAGCCCGATCCTCTCGCAAAAAGCCTATAACTGCCGTCGCAAACCAATCAGAACCNTAGTCAATAGGNTGATAGAGCTCGGAAGTGACACGCGTCTTGTCACCGAGCGTAAGTTCCGTTCGCCATTCACCTCCCAANGGGTTGATGTTGGTGGCTCGAATTACACCGTTCAGATTATACGATGCACGACCATCGAGGCTGTCCTCCAGCGTAAATCCAAAATCTAGATAATCAGGACCCCACGCTTTTTCCTTGGTCTCAAGCGACAGACCGACCTGATCATCTTTTTCCACCACCGACACTTCCACCTGATCGATAGTTTCAAGTGCATAGATCTTCCCGAGATCTGACTTCAGGCGCTCGTTATCGAGCGGCTGTCCGGGCCGGACCGTCAGCCGGTTCGCAATGGTCTTACTCGATGTGCGGGGTGCATCACTAATCACTTCAACGAACGCAAGCGTCGGCGGCTCATCACGATCCAACCGCTTATTGTTCCATGTTGCATAATTTTCACTATCGACTGCAAACGACGAAAAGATATCGGGAACGGCAGAAAGTGACTCTCGGCCAAGCGCAAGCGCATTTTCTGCTTTGTTGAACTCAGCCGTCGCAATACCCTCGGGAAAGATCTCTATCAACAGATCTTTAGCGGTTAATTTCTCTACCTGAGCCTCAGTATTTCTGCGCGTCAAAAGGTTCGTTAGCTGATCAACCACTGTGACGACAGAGGTCAATTCGTTAGTTGAATAACGGAGTGACGAGGTATCGACCGCGATTACCCGATCGGCCCCCATATCCCTTGCAACGTCTATCGGAAGATTATTTGCTACGCCCCCATCTACATATAACCGACCATCAATCTCAACCGGAGAATATACGACTGGGACAGCCATTGACGCCCGAAGTGCTGTGGCTAAGGACCCACGACCTAACACCACAGCATCACCCGTCGCTAAATCTGTCGCCATGGCTCGGAACGGAACAGGGAGAGCGTCAAAATCTGACACCGTTGCAGTTTCTAGCATCAACTCGTTTAAAGCGAGCGCTAGCTTTTGCCCGCGAAGCGCCGCGAGAGGCAGACGCACACTCTCAGGCCCGACTCCCAAATCGAGCCCCAAAAAGTTACGGCCTTCAAAGCTCTTGTTTCGGAAACTACGCTCATTTCGATCCGTAACATCTTGTAGCGTCGAATTCCAGTCAACTGAAAGCAATTTCTCACGGACTTCAGCCGCGCTTAAACCGGACGCGTATAAGGCGCCGACCACTGCACCCATCGATGTCCCAGCAATGTAATCAATCTGAACCTGGTTAGCTTCCAACGCCTCAAGTACGGCTACGTGCGCAAAACCACGAGCCCCACCACCCGACAAAACCAGGCCGGTTTTCTCGCGTGCAGACACAATCTCAGTAATACTGAGGGTCATCAGGAAGGCAATGACGACAGGGACTGGTCTGAACATGGGGCGCTGTTTCGCTTCACTAAGTTAGTAAAGACACCATGGTATCGAAAAAAAGCTGTCTCCGTGAGCCTTTGATTATAAGAACACCAGAGGGACTTTATTGCCCCAAAGCTCAGGCGCACATTGACCCATGGCGCCCGGTTGATTGTGCGCTAATCACCCATGCGCATGCCGATCACGCACGTGCTGGGTCGAGGCTGTATCATTGCGCACTTGGAGGCGAGGGCATTCTGAAAAAACGTCTTGGCGAGCATGATATCCAAACCCATGCCTATGGCGAGGTATTCATTCTTGGTGACGTGAGGGTTAGCTTCCATCCCGCCGGGCATGTGCTCGGATCGGCACAAATCCGGGTCGACGACGGCCACTCTGTTTGGGTTATTACCGGCGACTATAAACGTGATCCAGACCCAACGTGCCGGTTGTTCGAACCCGTAACCTGTGACGTTTTGATTACTGAGGCCACTTTCGCTCTGCCCATTTACCGCTGGCCATCAATGGACCAGGTTATGGACCGCCTGTTTTCTTGGTGGGATCACCATGTCAGCAACCATAGGACACCGGTGCTCTTGTGTTACTCGCTCGGCAAAGCACAACGCATCATGGCAGAAATCAGTAATCGATCCGACCGATCAGTGCTCGTGCACAGCGCTGTTGCCAATCTCAATCTCGAGTATGAACAACAGGGCATTGAGTTATGTCCCTGGGAACGGGCCACTGAATCAAAGAAAAGTACTTCGACTGAATTAATCATTGCGCCGCCACAAG
>PAWX01000044.1 GCA_002714245.1 Gammaproteobacteria bacterium
CTCTCGGTATGGCACTTGATGCCAGATTTAATCGGTCCAGTCGTCGGCATGTTGCAGTCATTGGTGACGGTGCACTTACTGCTGGTCTTGCCTTTGAGGCGCTCAACCATGCAGCGAGCGAAAAAGCTAACATACTCGTGGTTTTGAACGATAACGACATGTCAATCTCGAAAAATGTTGGCGGTATCCGCAACTATCTTGCAAAACTCCTGTCATCAAAGGCGTATACTAGAAGTCGAGATGAGGCACGCAAATTACTAGAACCCTTACCACCGCTAGCACAATTTGCAAAAAAAACAGAAGAACATTTAAAAGGGATGGTCAGCCCGGCAACACTATTTGAGGAAATTGGCTTTAACTACATTGGCCCAATTGACGGGCATGATTTATCAGGTCTTGTCAGTACACTCCAAAATATGAAAGATCTCTCTGGTCCCCAATTTCTTCATGTGGTCACCCAGAAAGGGTGTGGCTTTGTTCCTGCTGAAGATGATCCAATTAAGTACCACGCGATTGGTAAGCTCAACGTAAAGGCCAATTCTAAATCAACTCCGAGGGCCACTTATTCCAATATTTTTGGGCGTTGGTTATGTGATATGGCCGAACAGGATTCACGTCTTGTTGGAGTAACGCCTGCCATGCGTGAAGGATCTGATCTAATAGAATTTTCAAAACATTTTCCCGAGAGATACTATGACGTCGCAATAGCTGAACAACACGCCGTGTGTTTGGGAGCAGGTTTTGCGACCCAAAACTCAAAGCCTGTTGTCGCGATTTATTCAACATTTCTGCAACGCGCATATGATCAAGTAGTCCACGATGTGTGTGTACAAGGGCTAGATGTAACCTTCGCAATTGACCGCGCAGGTTTAGTTGGCGAAGACGGGCCCACACACGCTGGCGTCTATGACTATGCATTCCTGCGAACACTCCCGAATATAATAATTGCAGCGCCATCAAGTGAAAGGGAATGTCGTCTACTTCTGACAACTTGTTATCAGCACTCAGGGCCTGCTGCAGTGCGCTATCCGCGTGGCCAAGGCTCAGGGGAGATGCCGGATGTTGGCCTAAATACGGTTGATGTAGGCCAATCAAAAATGCGCCGGGAAGGACAATCTGGCATCGTGATTTTAGGGTTCGGTTCCAGGGTTTTTGTAGCNCTNANAGTAGCCGAGCATTTAGATGCGACTGTAATCGATATGCGCTGGGNCAAACCCCTAGATGAGAANNTATTACGACNGGTTGNCGGNGCCAAATTGATCGTGACNGTNGAAGAACATCAGCGGATGGGTGGTGCTGGATCAGCTGTCGGAGAGTTTTATGTAGATGCNGGNCTCAGCGTCAATCTGCTGACTCTCGGCTTACCGGACAGATTTGAAGCNCATGCAAAACCTGAAGCCATGATCGCTCGTGTTGGTCTAGATGCGGCNGGCATTCAAAAAGCNATNGAGAAGCGGCTCAGCTAAAAGTTTCTGNTTGNCTTAATAAATGACCAAGACGATTNAGTTTTGTTTTCAGNTAATTTTGATTATGCGGGGTAAGCCCTGTTTCTATNGAATGGCGCTTCACAACAGANATACCCATCTTNTCAAGTGCTTCAACTTTCTTTGGATTGTTCGTNAGTAACTCAACTTTTTTGATACTGAAANGCTCTAGCATCGGCCCCACTATNGAATAGTNCCGCTGATCNGCCGCAAACCCCANAGCCTCATTTGCGTCAACCGTATCTGCNCCTTCNTCTTGAAGANGGTANGCGCGTATTTTGTTCANAAGGCCTATACCNCGTCCTTCTTGACGNAGNTAGCAAATAATNCCCGAGCCNTTAGCGGCCACNNCAGCCATGGCATGCTCGAGTTGAGCACCACAATCACAACGCTGTGAAAACAGNGCATCACCGGTCAAACATTCAGANTGCAAACGAGCCAAGACAGGTTGCTCATTACTCGGGTCACCCATTACCAGTGCGATATGNTCCTTGCNAGATTCAGTATCNNTGAATCCGTGCATGTCNAACGTGCCCCATCGNGTGGGGAGTTGGCANTTATCGATATATTCGATGGTCATGGTNTTATCCTGATCAGNCNCTAATGATACCAAAGACCAGCGCAAGAATAAGAACGTNTCCNCCTGCNGCGATNTCATCCATCAAAACACCCCACGCACCAGGAANTTTTCGCTCACACCAAGANACTACCCCGGGTTTTGTNATGTCAAAGATTCGAAACCCAATAAACCCGAANCAAAGTCCAATCCAGACCGACAGGTCAGTAAAAAANCTGANACCAAAGGCNGCCAGNNACATGCCNGCCCATTCATCGATNACGATCTGNCCATGGTCNGGNTCTCCCANNTGCCTGCCAGCCTTCCGGAATACTCCAAATCGCTAGCCCACAGAGCACAAAAAAACCAAGNATCCAAACAATNAGCGGTCCTTCCCAAATGAAAAACANAAGAGGTAAAANNCCGATNGTTCCAGTTGTTCCNGGNGCTNTNGGGGATAAGCCACTTCCAAGCCCNACAGCTATCCAGAACTTNANCCGGTTCATAGANTNTGNTCCCAGCCCAATTGCCANNANNCAGGCAATGGTTTCCCATCCAATAAAATCCGGTCNGATTNACGCTTGACNACCATCCCGATGCGTTTTCCGCTCGGTGGAACNTGCAAACCTGGTGGAATAGATGCCAATAGACAATAGTCNTCGCCCCCAGTCAGNGCGTACTCTAGAGCCTTATCTGAGCCAAACCGCGTCACTAAATGTTCACACAAAGGCAATGTCCTTGATTGNAAATTAACTGCCGTTGTTTTCGTTGCTCGATCCAATAGATGTAAAAGGTCCTGACATAACCCATCTGAAATATCAATCATTGCATTTGCCACACCTCGCAANGCAACNCCNCTATCAANCTGTGGTTCGGGANGCCAGTAGCGTTCTGCCCAAGTCTNTTGATCTTGCTCACCCTGATTCAGTACAGCAAGATANGCACGAGCTCCGCCTAAATCNGGTCCAAAAAGCCACAGATCNTCNCCTGCTTTAAGTCCATCGCGACCAATAGCCTNTCCCTTGGGNANATCGCCGANTACNGTCANATGGGCACTCAACGGNCCCTTCGTAGTGTCACCNCCNATCAAATCGACACCAAAACGAACACATAACTGATGAAAACGATTAGCAAANCGATCCACCCAACCAGANTCAAGTGCNGGNAAGCTTAGGGAAAGTAGGACGTATCGAGGAGTNGCNCCCATNGCAGCGAGATCACTCANACCTCGTCCTATCAATCGGGCGGCGAACCCGTCGGGAGGACATAAATCTGGAACATGACGTCCAGCNATTACNGCGTCAACCGAAATCACACCCTCAGAATCNTCACGTGGNGNAAACACAGCAGCATCATCGCCGTTACCNACAACTACAAATGGATCCAGNGGATCCTTCTTGAAGTACTTTTGAATTAATTCAAACTCGTTCACGAGATCTGTGTGCTTGAACCTCAATCGAACGCGTTTGGGAAGCGAGTTGATCAAGTACGCCGTTNACAAATTTNTGACCATCNGTGGCGCCAAATTTCTTACTCAATGCGATCGCTTCAGAAATCACGACTTTGTAAGGAATATCTATNCGCACCNATAATTCNTAGGCACCAAGAAGTAAAATATTGCGCTCAATNGGNGTTAATTCCGCGTACTCACGCGATAGGTATAGCCTAAAGGANGCTACTAGTTCNTCGTGCNNTTTATCAATGGCCATCAGCGCATCGTGAAAAAATACNGTATCAGCTCGTTTCAAATCGTTNTCGGCCCGAAACGTGGCCACAACTTGCGTCATCGAATAGCCAGAGAGTTCCCACTGATACAACGCTTGAACAACCGCTGCCCGCGCACGGTGGCGTTGCGAGGCGGAAGGTTGTAGGGGCTCTTTATCATTCACTGATTTGTTTCAGAACTGAGACCATTTCAATTGCAACCATTGCAGCCTCAGCCCCCTTATTACCAGACTTGGTTCCGGCCCGTTCAATTGCTTGTTCGATATCTTCTACAGTCAAAATGCCAAATGCACAAGGTACGCCAGTATCTAGTTGCACTTTGCTAAGACCGGATGCTGATTCGCCAGCAACATAGTCAAAATGAGGTGTTGACCCGCGAATCACAACACCCAACGCGACGAGCGCATCGACATCACCTTTTTCTGCTACGGCTTGGGCAGCTAATGGAATCTCGTAAGCACCAGGCACATGAACCACTGTGATGTTATCTTCGGACACACCATGCCGTACCAGTGCATCGATAGCCCCTTCAACCAAGGAATCAACAATAAACTGGTTAAAGCGTCCCGCAACAATGGCGTAACGGCCGTCAGCGTCTGTGTATTTCCCGTCAATCACTCGCATCGCTTCACCCCTCGTATTCCAAATATTCCACAACTTCAAGATCGAAGCCTGAGATTGCGCTGAATTTCATTGGCGTCGATAACAGACGCATCTTACCAATATTCGCATGTTTCAAAATTTGCGAGCCTGTACCAACAGTTAAATAAGGCGCCAGACGCGTTCCGGGCTTTGGCAAAGTATCTCCAACGTATTGCCCCAACCGCTCTTCGATCGGCTCATCACTGCGATTTTCTAGAATAACAACAATACCCTCACCGGACTCCGCAACTGCTTTTAGCGCCTGAGGTAAAGGCCAGCTCCCGCGTCCCTTCCACGACACCTGAACCAAATCACGCAGTGTATCAGGCACATGTACACGAACGAGACAAGGACGTTCTCGCGATGGGTTTCCTTTGATTAAGCACAAATGTGTACCACCAAGAATCTGATCCTGGAACATCTGCAGTCGGAACGACCCGAATTCTGTCTCGATTTGTTCCTCGCGAACCATCTCAATTGTGGTCTCGGTGGTTACTCGGTACTGAATCAAGTCTGCAATCGTGCCGATCGAGAGTCCATGCTGCTCAGCAAACTTCTCCAACTCAGGCCGTCGAGCCATCGAGCCATCATCATTCATGATTTCGCAAATCACAGCTGCAGGTTCGAGACCTGCCAGGCGTGCAAGATCGCAACCAGCCTCGGTGTGTCCTGCACGCATCAAAACGCCACCTGGGCGTGCTTGTACTGGAAAAATATGTCCTGGTTGCGCTAAATCACTGGGTTTTGCATTTGCGGCCACTGCAGTCTGCACGGTCCGAGACCGGTCAGCAGCACTAATTCCTGTCGTAACACCCTCAGCGGCTTCAATACTAACCGTAAAAGCTGTTTTATGACGCTCGGTGTTATCGATCACCATAGGTGGTAACCCCAATTGGCGGCAACGTGCCTCTGTCAACGTGAGACAAATCAGTCCACGTGCATGCCTCGCCATAAAGTTAATATGCTCAGGTGTGCAATGAGTGCCTGCTAAGACAATATCGCCTTCATTTTCGCGATCTTCATCATCCATGAGGATGACCATCTTTCCTGCGCGAATATCTGCAATTAACGTTTCGATAGATGCCAGAGCCATATTATGCGCGCGTCCCTAATGTCCAGTCTAAGCGAAAATCCCCACCCACTTCACAAATACTCTGAATACTAATTTCCGGCGCATCAGCCAACCGAGTGGGGGCGATATCATACAAGGATCGCGCAGTCTGCCCAAGGAGTTTTGGCGCGTAATATAAAACTCCTTGATCTACCAATCGGTCTTCGATCAAGCTACCGAGCAAAGTTGCACCAGCCTCAAATAAGACCTCGTTCACTTGACGACGACCAAGCTCAAGAAGCAGTGCCTTGAGATCAATGCGGCCATCACAAAGCGGAGCCACCCACTGCTCAATTCGTCCGTTCGCAAACATTGGGTGCTGACAGTGACTTCCGGTGACCCACAAAATCGGCCCCTCTGCATCCAACAGTCGATTCGATATCGGAAGCCGTCCTTGAGTGTCTAGAACCACTCTAAGTGGCTGTTCGGCCGACAAGCCCTCTGGGATGACTAAACCTGATTCGTTATGCCGAACAGTCAATTGCGGATCGTCTGCAAGAACCGTGTTGATACCCGTCACAATTGCCTGACAACGTCCACGAATTCGTTGCACATCGCGACGTGCATCCGGCCCTGTAATCCACTTAGACTCGCCATCGGGCATGGCTACCTTGCCATCAAGACTTGCGGCCGACTTTAACCAAACGTAAGGTCGGCCACGCATCATCCGTGTAATAAAGCCTCGATTGAGAGAGCGTGCCTCCTCTGAATAGAGCCCAACCACTACATCGATATTTGCATCCCTCAATCTAGCAAGGCCCCTTCCTGCCACCAACGGATTCGGATCTTCCATCGCAACCACCACCCGAGCGATACCCGCGTCAACCAAAGCCTCTGCACAGGGACCGGTCTTACCCACATGCGAACAAGGCTCCAGAGTCACAACACAAGTGGATTCTCTAATCAGGCCTGCATCAGTCTGTTTAATTGCTTCAATCTCAGCATGCGGGCGGCCGGGGGCACGATGGAATCCTTGCGCAATCAGATTCCCGTCCTTTACCAGACAAGCACCGACACGTGGATTCTCACCTGTGGTATACAAGCCTTTCTCAGCCAACAGTAGCGCCCGACGCATTGCCAATCGTTCAAGATCGGTAAATTTACTCATCGGATAATTTCTCGATCTCTCCGATAAATTCTGTCACATCGCTGAAACTTCGGTATACCGAGGCGAAGCGAACGTAAGCAATTTGATCTAACGCCTTTAATTCGCGCATGACATGATCACCAATCCGACGCGACTCAATCTCTTTATCGGGCTCTGATTGTAACTGGCGTTTAATCCGCTGGATGCAGGAATCAATTTGCACAGTACTAACTGGTCGCTTCTCTAGCGCGCGAATTAATCCTTGTCTTAGCTTATCTTCATCAAAATTCTCGCGGTGCCCATTGCTCTTCACAATTCGTGGCATTACGAGCTCCGCGGTTTCATAAGTAGAAAATCGCTGTCCACAATCCGGACAACCACGACGCCGACGAATCTGGGATCCCTCTGCGTGTAGTCTCGAATCAATCACTTTAGTATCCAGCGCCTGGCAAAATGGACAGCGCATTACACCCGCTCCTGATAAGTACGCGATGACTGAAGCACACCGCGAGTATTCTGGAGATCGTACAACAGCACACCAGTCGCCACGCTCACATTTAAACTTTCAATAGATCCAGGCATCGGGATCGACACTAAGGCATCACACACCTCACGAGTCAGTCGCCGCAGGCCACCACCTTCGGACCCCATCACCAAAGCAAGTGGGCCTTGATTCAATGCCTCACGCATGTTGACAGGAGACTCCCCAGCAGCTCCGATAACCCAAAATCCATTTTGTTGAAGCGTCCTTAAGCAGCGTGCAAGATTTGTTACCCTCACTACAGGGATCAGTTCACTTGCACCGGAAGATGTCTTACGGGCCGCCTGATTAAGTTGCGCCGAACGATCTTTTGGGACGACAACACAACTCACCCCAAAAGCCTCAGCAGACCGCAGACAAGCGCCAAAGTTATGTGGATCAGTCACTCCATCTAGGACCAAGATCACGGGGCTTTCAAGACCATCCAAAAGAACCGGAAGCACATTTTCCGGTTCCATCTCTCTCGGCTTAGCGAAAGCAATCACACTCTGATGATTGGTATCGCTCGAGACAGCGTCATCGAAATCCTGTGAAGCAACATCAATCACCGGAACTCCACCTGAGCGTGCAATCGATTTAATTTCTATCAGGCGATGTTCATTAGCTCCCTTTCGGACCCATAGCTCAGTAGCTCGACCCCCTTGTAAAACAACACGAACCGGGTGAACACCAGAAATTGCCACTTGCCCGGACATCTGTTGCCTTTTAGGTTGTCGCCGTCGGTTCTGATTCATCGGCGCTTCTTCCCCACCTTTCTCGTACGGTCTTTATGTTCGCTTCTCCTTCTGATCTTACCCGCTTTAAGATTCGAACGAATACTTGCCTTTTGGATCCGACCGACGGGAGCAATACCCACCAAAGCAAAATCTATGCGCCGAGCATCCAGATCGACTCGCACAACTCTCACCTGCACCTTATCGGCGAGCCGAAATAACTGATGGGTTCGTTCGCCAATCAGTGTATGTTGTTGTTCACTAAATACCCAATAATCTGGAGGAAGTTGCGTTACGTGAACCATGCCTTCCACAAACAATTCATCGAGTAAAATGAAGAGGCCAAATCCAGCAACACCAGTGATTGTACCCTGATACTCCTCACCCAGCTTTTCTCGCATAAACTGACATTTTAGCCATTGTCCGACGTCACGACTTGCCTCATCGGCACGACGTTCTGTCATCGAGCAATGCTCACCCAATGCAACCATGCGTTGTATATTTGGCAGCCCATCACGAACTAAGAGTGTCGGATCATCCTGAGCACCTGTCTGAACAATCCGTTTCAACAATCGATGTACTGTCAAATCTGGATAACGACGGATCGGCGATGTGAAATGTGTGTAGTGATCGTAAGACAACCCAAAATGACCAATATCAGGATCCGGAGCATATTTCGCTTGCTGCATAGACCGTAATATCATCGCTTGAATCAATGGAAAGTCAGGGCGTGCTTGAGCCTGTTCTAAAAGATTTTGATAATCGGATGGTTCCGGTTTTTCACCACCACCGAGACCCAAGGTCATGGATCCTAGAAATTGACGTAGAGCAGTCAATCGTTCGTCACTTGGGCCTTCGTGAATCCGATAAAGCGTCGGGAGCTTAAACTTCTTTAGGCAACGTGCCGCAGCAACATTTGCTGCCAACATACACTCTTCGATCAGTTTGTGCGTTTCAAGTCGCTCCCGCGGAACCACTCCAGTAATCTTGCCTTTCTCATCAAAACTAAAGTTTGGCTCGATAGAGTCAAAATCGAGAGCACCGCGGTCCTCGCGGGCTGACCGCAGTACCTTATAAAGCGAGAACAGGTCAGCAACATTCTCAGCAACCCCCTGAGAATTGAACCGTTTAGTTTCTTGGATCACTGTCTTTAAGGAACCTGACGAATGATCGCGCGCTGAAACCGCATCTAAGGCATCCTGAACCTCGTTGTATGTCAGTCTTTGTTGCGACCGAAACAACACCTCATGAAATCGATTTCTAATAACTCGTCCCGTAGATGTAATCTCAAGGCAAACCGCCAAAGCCAAACGATCCGCATGAGGATTCAACGAACACAATCCGTTAGACAGCGTTTCTGGCAACATTGGAACAACTTGACTGGGAAAATAGACCGAAGTTCATCGCTCAAGCGCAGTCTGGTCTAATGGAGATTGTTCTTCAACGTAATTAGCGACGTCAGCAATTGCGACCCAAAGAGTCCACCCATTTTTCTCCCGAGGGGCAACATACACCGCATCATCGAAGTCCTTCGCATCCTCGCCATCAATAGTTACAAACGGTAGATGCCTTAAATCAAGACGCGTTGCAGCAATGGACGGATCGATGACGTCACCAAATGCTTTTGCCTGCGAGATAGCTTCATCTGAAAACTGATGTGGGAGATCATGACTTCGTAATGCGACCTGCACCTCAATTCCCGGATCTGAGGCATTACCAACCACATCAACAACGTGCCCAACAGGCTGTCGATTTGATTCTGGAAAACTATCAACCTGCACTACCACGAATTGACCAATTTTGGCGCCGTGCATTCGATCCCCAGGAATCAAAATTTCATGCAGAAAACGATCATCCTCTGGGGTAACAAATTTTATTCCTTCTTGGTCGCGCAGACGTCCAATTAGCCGTTGGTGGATTCGATCAAGTACCTCAACGATTCGCGCCTCACGTTTACCTCTGGAGTGTTTCGAGGCCGGCATAATCGCAACCAAAACTCTATCACCATGGAAGACTTTTCGCATTTGACGATCATGCAGATAGAGATTATTTCCACCATCATCTGGTTCAAAGAAACCAAAGCCGTCTCTGTGTGCAACAACACGACCTGAAACCAAACCTGCTTTATCGACTAATACATAGCGACCGATACGGTCAGTAATAAGCTGACCATCACGACACATCGCTGATAGTCTCGCAATCAACCTCTCCCGATTAATTTCTTCAGTATTCGTCAGAACTACTATTTCCTCGTAATCGAGAGGGCGACCTATTTCTTCAAGCAACTCCAAAATCCACCTACGTGAGGCAACAGGGTTGTCGTATCGCGCTGCTTCAGCATCTCCGTAGGGGTCAGACATAGTTTCTCCTTTCAATGCCTGTAATAATGGAGTTCGATCCAATGGAAGTCACGCATCGCTTTAAACTAATATGAGCAGACGAAAACTCACACGCCAGCAAGCGTGGCGTATCGAGAAGCTTCAAAAAGAGCGACTCGACCGAGCAAAAAGACATAAGGTGGAGGTCGAGGAATTAATCGATTCAGGTAGCCTTGGACAAGAACAAGCCGGCCGAATTGTAGCCAGATTCGGAAAGCAGGTTGAGGTTGTCGCGGTCAACCGCCTAGGGCAACCGGTTACGGATCCAATACGTTGTCATCTTAGATCCAATCTGTCCTCACTAGTCACAGGCGATCAGGTTGTATTCCAGACGATAGACGATGCTGGGATAGTGACTGCACATAAACCTAGACGCAACGTTCTCGAACGACCAGATTCACGCGGTGTCATTAAGGCGATAGCGGCCAATATTGATCAAATAGTCATTGTCACAGCATTAGAACCGGAACCGCAACTCGAAATGCTAGATCGTTATTTAGTCGCTACTGAGGTTACAAACATTCCACCGATTATTGTCATAAACAAGGTGGACCTTCTTCACCCATCGGAAACCAATCGAAATTTCTTATTGGCTATTAAAAATCTCTATGGAGCCATCGGTTACAACGTGGTAGAGGCGACAACTAAACAAACAGGAGGCCTTGATGAACTATCTCAATACCTCATCGACAAAAGCTCCGTATTCATCGGACAATCAGGTGTTGGGAAATCTAGCCTTGTCCAAACGCTTTTACCTGCTGAAAAGATCCGTGTTGGCTACCTGCATCAACAAACCCGCCTAGGTCGACACACTACCTCGACCGCTCGGCTGTACTCATACAAAGGGGCAGGATCAATCATTGATTCGCCCGGGATTCGCGATTTTGGGCTAGAACAAATCTCACGGGCCGATGTTGAGCATGGATTTATCGATATTCGTGAGTTCGCAACCCATTGCCGTTTCCGGAATTGTAGACATAAACAGGAACCAGGTTGTGCAGTTACCGACGCTATTCAAAAAGGTAAGCTTTCTAAGCGTCGGCTTGAGTCATTTCACCGAATTTTAGATACCCTCACGGGAGGAAACGCATGAAACTCATGCAGAATCTCAATACCCTTCTCCAATATGGCCTACCTGGGCACCTGATCTCACGTGCGCTTGGAGGATTGGCCTTTTGCGAAAACCCAAAAGTCAAAAATTTCCTAATCCAACAGTTTATCCATCGATTCGAAATCCAAATGGATGAAGTAGCCGAGCCGTCCTTAGATGCCTATACCCATTTCAATGCATTTTTTACTCGCGCCCTCAAAGAGGGAATCCGCCCACTTGCAGGATATGGTCACATAGCATCACCGGCCGATGGAACCGTATTCAGCGGTGGTAACTTGTCTCGCGATGCTCGACTAACAGCCAAAGGACATCACTTCTCTTTAACAGAACTCTTCGGACAGCCAGACTACGACAAGATCTACCGAGATGGTCATTACCTAACCATCTATTTATCACCCAAGGATTACCATCGTGTGCACTGTCCGATGGATGGTGAATTGAAGCATATGGTGCACGTACCCGGGCGTCTTTTCTCTGTAAATGATTCAACAACCACATCGATCCCAGCAGTATTTGCTCGGAATGAGCGTGTCATCATGCACTTCAAAGGCAAGAATGGACCGTTTTCAGTGGTGTTTGTCGGCGCAATGCTGGTCGCATCTATCGAAACACCATTTTCAGGCATTGTTACGCCACCGGGACGGGGCATAACAGAATGGAGCTTCCATCGAGGCCCACATCACACATTCACCCAGGGCGACGAAATCGGGCGTTTCCAATACGGATCGACAGTGATCGTATTAACACCAAAATCAAAAAAAGGATTTTCACCGGACATTTCAGATGGGTATCCCGTCAAGATGGGGCAGTCGCTCGGGCAACTCTGAGACTGCCCGAGTACTTGAATTACCTTCCTGTTGGATTCTTCAAATAGCGAAAGAAATCCGACTCAGGATCGATAACCAACAGATCTTCCTTTCCTGCAAAGGAATTTTTATACGCCTGTATTGATCGATGGAATGTGTAAAATTCAGGGTCTTGATTGAAAGCATTTGCGTAGATCTCTGCAGCGATGGCATCGCCCTCGCCCCGGATACGCTCCGCTTCGCGATATGCATTTGCCTCGATGACGGTATTTTGTCGATCAGCGTCAGCCTCAATGCCCTCGGCCAATTCCCGGCCCCTTGAGCGATGATCACGTGCCTCACGCTCACGCTCTGTGCTCATCCTTGAATACACAGCGTTTGAAACTTCAGGCGGAAGATCGATTCCTTTTACCCGAACATCTAGAACATGAATTCCTAATTCATTCAATGCAATATCGTCAAGCTCCTTCGTGATCTCTGCCATCAAAGCATCACGTTCCCCGGAAACCACCTCAAACACTGTCCGCTCACCGAACTTGTTACGCAATCCATTATCAACGCGTGACGCAAGAAGGCTATTTGCTGAAAACTCATCGCCACCGGTTGCAGTGTAATATTTACCAGCATCTGCGACTTGCCATTTTACAAATGAATCAACTATCAACGCCTTTTTTTCAGCCGTGAGATATCGCTGCGGACTGGAGTCCAAAGTGATCAAACGTGATTCGAATCGACGTACATCGTTCACCACTGGAATTTTGAAATGAAGGCCAGGTTGGATATCTGTTGAGACCACCTCACCAAACTTCAACAGTACTGCGCGCTCACGTTCGTTCACGACATACAAAGCATTAGACACAATTGCTATAACGACAACCAAGCCAACCAAAATACTCATCTGACGTCCCGACATTAGCGAATACTCCCTCTTTGCGAATCATCTGTTTGACGCGAACGTATTTCCTGAATTACCTGATCGGTCAATAACCGAATGTCGCCCGGTGTCATGCCACCTGAAGCTTGTTGAACCGTTGATAGAGATGAAC
>PAWX01000045.1 GCA_002714245.1 Gammaproteobacteria bacterium
CTGTCTCAGCAAAAAATGAGGGAACGATAGTCTCTGTTTCAGACGGTATCGTTCGTATCTATGGTCTTGCCGACGTGATGTATGGCGAGATGATTGAATTTGATGGCGGCATTTATGGCATGGCTCTGAACCTAGAGCGCGATTCCGTGGGTGCGGTTGTTCTTGGCGATTATCAGAAACTTGCGGAAGGACAAACTGCGCGGTGTACGGGTCGTATTCTCGAAGTTCCGGTTGGAAACGGTCTATTGGGCCGAGTGGTCGATGCTTTGGGTAACCCAATCGACGGTAAGGGTGATGTCGATTCTGACGGAACAGATGCAATTGAAAAAGTCGCTCCGGGCGTCATCGCTCGTCAATCTGTAGATCAGCCAGTTCAGACCGGACTTAAGGCGATTGACTCGATGGTTCCAATTGGGCGTGGCCAAAGAGAATTGATAATTGGTGATCGTCAGACCGGTAAAACTGCGGTCGCTATTGATGCGATCATCAACCAAAAAGGTACCGGTGTTAAGTGTATCTATGTCGCTATTGGCCAGAAGCAATCATCGATAGCATCGGTTGTTCGTAAGCTCGAAGAACATGGTGCCATGGATCATACAATCATTGTTGCTGCTGGTGCAGCTGATCCAGCATCGATGCAATTTTTAGCGCCATTCTCAGGTTGCACAATGGGTGAATATTTCCGTGATCGCGGTGAAGACGCGTTGATTGTGTATGACGATTTGTCAAAACAAGCGGTTGCTTATCGGCAGATTTCCTTGCTTCTGCGTCGCCCACCAGGGCGAGAGGCTTATCCTGGCGACGTTTTTTATCTGCACTCACGTCTGCTTGAGCGTGCGGCGCGAGTGAATGCGGATTATGTCGAGCAACTCACCGGCGGGAAAGTGAAGGGTCAAACTGGGTCTTTGACGGCATTGCCTATTATTGAGACTCAAGCGGGTGACGTCTCTGCGTTTGTACCAACCAACGTAATTTCTATCACTGATGGCCAGATCTTTCTTGAGACAAATCTTTTTAACTCCGGTATTCGTCCAGCGATGAATGCAGGTATTTCAGTATCACGGGTCGGTGGTGCGGCCCAGACAAAAGTGGTGAAAAAACTCGGAGGCGGTATCCGTCTTGCGCTTGCTCAGTACCGAGAGTTAGCAGCGTTTGCTCAATTCGCCTCCGACCTCGACGATGCCACACGTAAGCAGCTGGAGCACGGGCAGCGCGTTACAGAGTTGATGAAGCAAAAGCAATATAGCCCGTTGTCGGTTGCAGAAATGGGTGTAGTACTTTTCGTAGCGAACGAGGGGTATTTGGACGATGTTGACGTGACAAAGGTTGTTGCTTTTGAGACGGCGCTGCTTGACTACTTTAATTCCGAGAATGCCGCGCTGCGCGACGAGATTAATGAGACAGGTGATTATAGTGATGACATTGCCGCGAAGCTAAAAGCTTGTGTCGAATCTTTCAAATCATCTCGGACCTTTTAGGACCGGGTAAGAAAGGAGCACAGGCATGGCAGCCGGAAAGGAAATTCGCACCCAAATAGGTAGCATTAAGAACACGCAGAAAATTACGAGTGCGATGCAGTTGGTCGCGGCCTCAAAGATGCGTAAAGCACAGGAGCGTATGGGAGCAACTCGTCCATATGCAGATCGTATTTTAGAGGTCATTGGCCACATCGCTTATGCGAACCCAGAATACAATCACCTCTACCTGAATGAGCGAGATGTAAAGCGTGTGGGATATATCGTCGTTTCCACGGATCGTGGACTTTGCGGCGGTTTGAACGCCAATTTGTTCAAAAAGGTGGTCGGTGAGCTCGGCTCGCATCATGGTAATGGTGTAGAGGTAGACCTTGCAGTTATCGGTTCTAAGGCGATTGGTTTTTTCCGCTCATTTGGCGGAAATGTGGTAGCGACAGCTGGACAGGTTGGGGATCAGCCAGCGGTTGCTGATTTAATCGGTAGCGTAAAAGTCATGATGGATGCCTACGAGGAAGGCAAAATCGATAGTCTTTTTGTGGTGTATAACCATTTTGTGAACACCATGACACAGCAACCGAAAGTGCAACAGCTCTTGCCGTTGCCAAAGGACCATGAAGACGATCTGTCAGTAAAACTGGGTACGCATTGGGATTATATTTACGAGCCTGATGCTCGAGAAGTGCTCGATGCTCTGCTTGTGCGGTATCTTGAGTCATTGGTTTATCAGTCAGTGGTTGAAAACTTGGCGTGTGAACAAGCCGCTCGAATGGTCGCAATGAAAGCGGCCACAGATAATGCCGGGCAGCTGATTGACGAACTGGAGCTTGTTTACAATAAGGCTCGTCAGGCAGCTATTACGCAAGAGATTTCAGAAATTGTTGGCGGTGCTGCGGCGCTGTAGATACGGATTTTTTTAGGAGAAATACGATGAGTAGCGGAAAGATTGTCCAGATCATCGGTGCGGTAATCGACGTCGAATTCCCGCGCGAATCAGTTCCTCAGGTTTATGATGCGCTGAATGTCAATGGCAAGCCAATTGTACTTGAGGTGCAGCAGCAGCTTGGCGATGGGATAGTTCGCACTATCGCGATGGGATCAACCGAGGGTCTATCACGAGGCTTAGAGGTGTCTAACACGGATGCTGCGATTTCTGTGCCCGTGGGAACAGAAACGCTTGGTAGAATTATGGACGTGTTGGGTAACCCAATCGATGAAAAAGGTGATATTGGCGAGAAAGCTCGTATGCCAATTCATCGAACGGCACCAACTTTCTCAGAACAGTCAGCGTCTGCGGAATTGCTTGAGACGGGTATTAAGGTAATTGATCTCGTCGCGCCATTTGCTAAGGGCGGGAAGGTTGGCTTGTTCGGTGGTGCCGGTGTTGGCAAGACGGTCAATATGATGGAGCTGATTCGTAATATTGCGATAGAGCACTCTGGATACTCTGTGTTCGCGGGTGTTGGCGAGCGAACTCGTGAGGGCAACGACTTCTATCATGAAATGACGGAGTCAAACGTCCTTGACAAAGTATCGTTGGTTTACGGTCAGATGAACGAGCCACCGGGCAACCGTTTGCGTGTCGCACTTACGGGATTGACCATGGCTGAGTACTTCCGCGACGAGGGCCGAGATGTGTTGCTCTTTGTTGATAATATTTATCGTTACACCCTTGCCGGAACGGAGGTGTCTGCGCTCCTTGGGCGTATGCCATCGGCGGTAGGCTATCAGCCTACGCTGGCTGAAGAAATGGGCGTGCTTCAGGAGCGTATTACGTCCACGAAGACTGGATCGATTACGTCAATTCAGGCTGTTTACGTCCCCGCAGATGATTTGACTGACCCCTCACCAGCGACGACATTCGCTCACTTGGATGCGACTGTTGTGTTGAGTCGTAATATTGCGGCGCTGGGTATTTATCCCGCGGTTGACCCCCTTGATTCAACGTCACGACAGCTCGACCCATTGGTTATTGGTCAGGAGCACTACGACGTCGCGCGTAACGTCCAGTCGATCCTTCAGCGCTACAAAGAGTTGAAGGACATTATTGCAATTCTGGGCATGGATGAACTGTCAGAAGATGACAAAACGACAGTCGCTCGTGCTCGTAAAATGGAGCGTTTCTTGTCTCAGCCGTTCTTTGTTGCTGAGGTCTTTACTGGTTCACCGGGTAAGTATGTCTCTTTGAAAGATACGATTCGAGGGTTCCAAGGAATCCTGAACGGTGAGTACGATCATCTTCCAGAACAGGCTTTCTATATGGTTGGTGGTATTGACGAAGCGGTTGAGAAGGCGAAGAGTCTCTAAAGGATTGTCTTATGACAGACACTATGAAGTGTAAAGTCGTTTCGGCAGAGCAAGCGCTCTTTGAGGGTGATGTTCGCATGGTCATTGCTTCAGGTGATTTGGGTGACCTCGGTATAACGCCTGGGCATGCACCGTTGATCACCTCGCTCAAGCCTGGACCTGTTAGGGTTGTGTTCGAGAATGGTGACGACGAACTTTTATTTGTGTCGGGTGGCTTCCTTGAAGTCATCCCTTCTCAGATTACGATTTTAGCTGATACGGCCGAGCGCGCGGAAAATTTGGATGAGGCGGCCGCACTTCGCGCGCAGGAAGAAGCGAAGCGGCTTCTTAACGAACAACAGTCCGAGTTTGATCACTCAAGAGCTGCTGTTGAGCTGGCTGATGCGGTTGCGCGTTTACGCGTAATCCAGCAGTTGCGTCAACGCCGTGCTTAATATTGTTATTCTGGCCGCCGGAAAGGGCAGCCGGATGAACTCTTCCATATCCAAAGTCTTGCATCACCTCGCGGGAGAGCCATTATTAGGGTACGTCCTTCGGCTAGCTCAGAAATTGATCGATCAACATGGCGGAACGATTCGGGTTGTAACAGGCTTTGCCGCAGACCAAGTTGATCCCTACGTTGAGAGTTTAGGTCTTGAGGCGGTTCATCAGGCCGAGCAACTCGGCACCGGCCATGCACTTCAGACTGCTCTCGATGGACAATTAACCGGGCACCAGACACTGGTCTTGTATGGGGACGTCCCGTTAGTTTGCTTAGCTGATCTTGAGTCCCTTCTCAAAGCTGGATCAGAGTCGCTTGCACTTTTAACTGCCACGGTCTCAGATCCAACCGGTTATGGCCGAATTATCCGTGACGAGAACAATTCGATCATTAGTATTGTTGAGGACCAAGACGCAACAGAACAACAGCGCAGCATTTCAGAGATCAATAGTGGAATCTATGCTGCGCCAACAGCCCTATTTAACGAATTACTTCCACATCTAGCGAACAAAAATTCACAGGGTGAATATTATCTTACGGATTGTGTTCAGTTGAGTGTTAGTGCCGGACACCAAGTTACTGGGGTGACGGGGTCGGAGACTTCAGTTATGGGCGTGAATGATCTGGTTCAGTTAGCAGAACTTAACCAAATGGTCCAAGCAGATCGTCGAGAGGCGTTAATGCGATCAGGTGTCAGCCTGATTGACCCCAGCACCGTATTGATAAATGGCCCGGCCATTAATATTGCGTCCGATACGGTGATAGAGCCACAAGTGACACTGAATTCCCCGGTCATCATTGGACATAACGTAACGATCGGATTTGGGTCTCATCTGACCGACGTCAAAATTGGTGACGATACTGTAATTAAACCTTACACGGTGATGGAGTCGGCAAGTATCGGAAGTCAAGCGCAAGTTGGTCCATTCGCGCGTTTGCGTCCTGGCACGACTTTATCTAATGCCACACATGTTGGTAATTTTTGTGAGACCAAAAACGCCTGGGTGGGCGAAGGGTCAAAAATTAATCACCTCGCTTATATTGGCGATGCGACTATAGGCAGGGACGTCAATATCGGTGCGGGGACCATCACTTGTAATTATGACGGCGCAAGCAAGAATAAAACGACCATCGGTAATGATGTCTTTATTGGATCAAATACGAGCCTTATCGCGCCAGTAACTCTAGCAGATGGCGTAACAACGGGTGCCGGTTCAGTTATTACTACGGATGTTGAGGCCGGTAAGCTCGCGTTATCACGGTCGAAACAAATTAGTGTCGAAGGCTATAAACGGCCTAAGAAGTCTAAGGACTAGAATATGTGTGGCATTGTTGCAGCCATTGCCGAGCGCCCTGTTCAATCAATCTTGATAGAGGGATTAAAGCGACTCGAGTATCGCGGATATGACTCTGCAGGTATTGCTTTGGTCCATTCTGGCCAGATTGAATGTACCAAAGCTAAGGGCAAGGTCGCTGAGCTCGAGAAAATGATATCTGATTCAAAAGCGAGTCAGGGTGTCGCTCATACGCGGTGGGCTACTCATGGAGTTCCCAGCGTCCGAAATGCGCACCCCCACTGCTCCGGAAGATTCGCGGTCGTACACAACGGCATTATTGAAAATTACGAGGCCCTCAAAATTGGCCTTGTATCGCACGGGTACGCTTTCGAATCCGACACCGATACAGAAACAATTGCACACCTTCTTCATCTTGCAAGTCAGACAGAGGAATCATTTGATAGCATCGTTGATTCTGTTATTTCTCAACTAGATGGTGCGTTTGCGCTAGCCATTATTGATGAACAAACACCAGGCGTTATATGGGCGGCTAGACAAGGCAGCCCATTGGTAATTGGTGTTGGTCATGGGGAATACTTTGTCGGTTCAGATCAGTTGGCTTTATTACATGTTACGGACCGGTTTGTATATCTCGAGGAGGGCGACCGCGCGCGATTGACCACGCAATCGTTTGAGATCTTTTGTGCTGATGGAACGGTCGTACAAAGACCGGTGATACAGGCCTCCGCGTCTAACGAGCAGGTATCTAAGGGTCCGTATCGACACTTTATGGCCAAGGAAATACACGAACAACCTGATGCTGTTTACGCATCCTTAGTTGGGCGTTTGGGAAAAGACCGGATGCTCAGCGGAATTCTTGGGCCAGATAGTGATGCGCTGTTGCGAGATGCAAAAGCCGTTCAAATCGTTGCGTGCGGAACCAGCTACCACGCCGGCCTGGTGGCAAAGTATTGGATAGAGAGCTTGGTAGGCATTCCGTGCCAAGTGGAAATCGCCAGCGAGTACCGTTACCGGAGAGTAGTTACCTTACCGAAAACTCTTTGGATTGCCATATCGCAGTCGGGTGAGACAGCGGATGTGCTTTCGGCTCTCCGCCATATCGATAGCACGCAAGTGTTAGCAACACTTGCAATATGTAATGTTGCTACCTCAAGCTTGGTTCGAGAGACCGATCTTGCATTGTTGACTGAAGCAGGACCTGAAATAGGCGTTGCGAGCACCAAAGCATTTACGACCCAGCTCACAGTTCTACTTCTGTTGTCAGGTTTATTGGCTAAAACTAAAAATATTGCAGAATTTGACGAGTCTCTAGTTGTTGGGTTGTTGCGTTCATTACCTAACTTGTTGGCAGAGGTTTTAGCGATAGAGACACAAATAAAAACTATCGCGGAACGATTTGTTGATAAGGAACACACGTTATTTTTGGGTCGCGGCACTATGAATCCTATTGCTATGGAGGGTGCCTTGAAACTAAAGGAGCTCTCATATATTCACGCAGAGGCCTATCCGGCAGGTGAACTGAAGCATGGACCTTTGGCTCTAGTGGATGAGGACATGCCGATCGTTGCGGTTGCTCCGAATGATGAGTTAGTTGAAAAGCTTCGGTCTAATCTTTCGGAGGTAAAGGCTCGCGGTGGGCAGCTCTTTATTTTTGCTGACTTTATTGTGGCTACAGAATCTGCTGGTGAGGTCACAGAATGTGTGATTCCTGAAACGGATCCTATAATAGCGCCAATTGTTTTTACCTTGCCCCTACAGATGTTGGCATATCACATTGCTGTACTGCGCGGTACCGATGTGGATCAGCCGCGCAACTTGGCGAAGTCAGTTACCGTCGAGTGATCTTCACCATATAAAAAACTTTGAATCTAATGTTACGTTAGGTCTCAAAGTTGATGTGTATACTAAATCACTCATCATCCCAGAACTCAGTGAAGATCGTCTGAGACGATTGAAACTGATCTCCAGTCTTTCTGATGAAGGACTTACAAACCGACAAATTTCAGACCTCTTCAATTCACTTGGAATTCATACTCCGAGAGGGGAATCTTACACACCAAAGAATGTATGGGTGACCCTGATGAAGTGGAGAAAGAGAGAACATCGGTGGTTTGAAACTTACTCAATTATTCATCCCCCGAAGTTCTATTTGAGAACCATCAGAGGACTCAAAGGTTCAAAACAAAATACCGAACGTTAGTAACGGAAGATTTCCCTAGAAGATCATCTCATTGACCTGTGTAATAAATAAGAATATATTCATTTTTATGAAAAAGGTACGAGAGACTAATCCGTTAAAGAAAAGACGGACATCGTTGGGTCTCACCCAAAAAGATATGTCTGAGTCTTTGGGTATTACACAATCTCAATATTCGAAAATTGAGAACGGTGAAACTGATCCATCTAAGTATTTGGAGACTATCTCTAAGGTCTTAGGTTGTGATCAGAACGAGGTTTTAAGTGGAGAAATTCTCAGAGAAATTGAATCTGAGTTCTTAAATGATCCCATCAAAGAAATGGTCTGTACTTATCACGAATCCAAACCAACCTCCGTATACCTCAAGATGGAAGGTTGGTTCACAAAAGAAGAAGTCGAACGATTTATGAAATTCAGTTTGGAGGGAATGATAAATGAACACTGAAACGATCTTCTACGATGGAAAAGATGGGAAATCCGTATTTCGGACTAAGGTTGATCTCCACAAAGGTGACGATAATTGTTTACAAAGTTTTAGGGTCACCATGTGGGATAGAACCGTCGAATGTGTACTTTCTGACGATGAACCTAAGATCTCGGTACGAATGACAGTTGAGACTGAAAAAGAAGAAATACGAAAAAAGGGGTATGGGAATGTTGGTAAGAGTTGGTCAGACAAAGATATCGAGGATCTGACCAACCTCTTCAATTACACAGAAGGGAATATCAGACTGATCTCAACAGAGTTAGAAAGAACAGAACGATCCATAGTCTTCCAGTTAGAGAAACTGGGTTTCGTGGACTGAGTATGGAAATACAGTTATATAATGAAATTTAGTCAGTTACGGTGGAATAGATTTAAAAATAAAAATTTTCTCACCATCTACTGTTTTCAATTTACGTTCAACTGAACTAAGTCTGTCATAACACTTCTCTTTGCTTCAGTCGGATTATGGGTTTCGGTTTTTTGGTCGAAAACGACGCTTGGGACTCTTTTATAGAGATTAGGAGATTCTTTATGTCGGTGATCCTGTACCAACCCTTCTTGAGATCCAGGAACACTTCATTTGGTTTCCTTTCGTGGTAAGTAAAACCAACCTCGTTTGTTTTTGGTAGATCTAGAAGATCTTGTTCTATTTCACTCAGAGTGGGGGCGCCAAACAGGTCTTTTGGTTCACAACCAAAGATTTTGGAGAGCCTAACGAGATACTTAGTTGGATCACTCTCAGATTTTTCTAATCTAGAGTACTGAGATTGGGTGATTCCGAGTTGTGACGAGACTTCCATCTGAGTAAGGCCCAACATCAATCGTCGTTTTTTTAAAGGGTTTGTAATAAGTTTGTTTTTCATATTAATACATATTTTATGTATTTTTATGTATTGTCAATGTCTTGGAGCATTAGAAACTTATTTAAAAGGCTCAGGTGAACTGTCTATTTTGCGCTTGAGGCCCTTGACAAGTTTCAAGAGGGAATAGTGAGTTTTGTGCAGTGATCGCGTATCCTTAGCACTAATACCGAGATCCAAAAAATTTAAAAAACGTCGACTTAGACCAAATAGGTGGAAGAGACAACTAATAATTTAATGCACCACGAAAACGCGAGGTACATCGATGAGTTTGTCAACTGAACGCGCTTTAAACTTGTTGCGCGTCATTGAAAAAGCGGAAGAAATTTCTCAACGCGAGTTAGCTGAGAAGGTTGACGTGAGTTTGGGAACCGCCAATCAGACGATCCGTGCGTTGGTTGGTGAAGGGATTTTGGAGACCAGTGTAGTCACAACGTCTAAAGGGAAGCGCGGACAAACTTATAATCTTACTCCCACCGGAAAAGAACAGCGGAAGCAACTTGCGAAGCTTCGTATACAGGAATGCGAGCGAGATATCCTTTGCCTTGAGGCTGAGATAAATAAATTAAAGCAGGAAGTTTAACTTCTGCATGATTTTTCATTATTCCCACGCGCCAATTAGGAAGGAAATCGAGTCCTCAGGGTTCATAGGTCTCGAAGGATGCCGCCTCGAGTATTTCATTGATGCCGGACTTCATTTGGGCCAGCCGCGTTCGGCTGAACTGAGCTATCAATGGCGAAGCTGCAAAAAAGAATATAAAGCGCGTGGTCGTTATGTGTGGTTTACCGAGCAGCCCTTCTCGTACGCGATTGGCAGCCCGGACGTTTCCAAAACCCGATATGCTTATAACCCCTCCGAAATTAGGGCATTTACGTGGTCCAGCATTATGGAAATGGCTGTGTCTAATAAGAAAAGATTCTCGGCAATGAAGGCTGTGAGTGAATACGGGATGAGTCTGGGGGACGATCCTTTTAAGTGGTGGGTGACATTCGAGGAAGTCGCTCTAAAAAAATGTAAACAGGTTGAGGAAATCGGACAATTTCCGGCCAATCCTTCGGCATCATTAAGTTATAGTGAGTAGGGGCGTTACTATCAACCCTACCCCCATCCCGGCGATGTAACTGATCGCCGTCGAAAATGTCTTTTGTTTCCGCATTCTTTTCTGGTCGTCAATGAATTCAACGTCTTCATACTCGCTCTTGAAAATGGAGGCTGGCAGGGTGACTGAATCGATCTGACTTGATGCTGCAAGTCGTGTGCTGATGGCTCGGGTAAGCCAATAGAGGCCTGGTATAGCGACCGCGATTAAAATCGCCAGCAACTGCTGCTGCGCCAAAAGTCCGATCCCGAGACCGGTTGTGAGGGCAAGAATTGATGGAAGCATGGATCTAGTTCTCCCAAGCCTCGAAATACATGAAACACAATATATAGTGTTTACGTGTGTGTCAAACCGCTAAATGTTGAAAAAGTGCTGGGGAACGCTGGAGGTTACATGGAGCAATATTTCTCTGGACAATTGATTGTCACAGACGGTTTGTCTTCGAAAAATATCACTGGGAAGATTGAAACACATGTAGCGGAAAGCCGGATCTTAAATGGTCTCTGTCACCTATCCTGCTTACATACCTCCGCATCTATTCTCGTTCAGGAAAACGCATCTGCTGATGTACAGAGAGACCTCATGAAATTCCTTGCCAGGGTGGCTCCGATGCAATCAGGACTCTATGAGCGTGATATTGAGGGAATGGATGATATGCCGGCGCATTTGAGGACCGCGATCACTCAGACCCATATTACGATTAGCATAAGAGATGGTCGGCTCGTTCTTGGTGAATGGCAGGGTATTTTTTTGTTAGAACATCGACAGATAGGTTCCAAGCGGGAACTACAAGTCCACATCATGGGGTCCCATTAACCCGCGTCTTTGATCGCCCCAATGATTGTAGCGCGCTTGGTTTCGATGTGTTGAATCAACACCGATTCTAGACGATTGGAATCACGAGATTCCAGCGCGTCAATCATTTCCTCATGTTCCGCAACAGCTTTAGCCCAACTTTCCTGGGTCATATGTGCGCTGAATCGAGCTCGCCGGACCTTTGCCGAAAGATTGTTAATTGTGTCGACAAGCGTTTGGTTTCCGCTCCCTTCTGTGATTAATTCATGAATCAGGCGATTAGTCTCAAAATAATCGTCAACCGCCCCATTTCTGTAATGACTAATCATTTGATTGTGAATGTTTCGAACTTGTAGGATTTTTTCGCTTTTCATATTTACAGCAGCCAGACGACCTCCCAAGCCCTCCAGTGACGCCATGATGGGCAGGATCTCTGTAACGTCTTCACTACTGACCACGCTTACGATAGCCCCGCGGTTTGGCTGTAGCTCTACTAGCCCCTCTGTCGCTAGTGATCGAATAGCCTCGCGGAGCGGTGTACGACTCACTCCCATGTCGTTACACAATTCAACTTCATTGAGGCGCGCCCCGGGCGCAAGCTCGCCCGAATCAATCCCAACCCGGAGCCGTTCTGCAACTTGAACGTGGAGCGGGGCCCGGACAATGATGTTGCTACTCAAATTTAGATTACTCCCTCAAATGCTCGGCTAGGATTAAAGCGATGTGCTCGGCCTCTCGGGACGTTGTGTCTACTATCTGGTGCCTGCAACTCGTCCCGTCGGCGACGATACGCGTGCTCTCGCTGGCATTTCTGATGGCGGGAGCCAAATCGAGCTCGGCCATTGCAATGGATTCGCTAATAGTCTCTTTTTGGTACCCAAAGTGCCCAGCCATACCACAACAAGAGGAGTTGATCATAGTCACATCGAGCTCAGGTATACGCCTAAGCAAGGCCTCAACCGGACCCATCACCCGTGCGGCTTTTTGATGACAGTGACCGTGAACTAATACTTCCGGGCATTTAGCCTTGTTCAAATTCAGCTTTGCGCGTCCAGCGGTAAGTTCATTCTCGATAAACTCTTCGAATAGAAATGCATGTTTTGCGATAAGGTCAACGGTAGCTCCTTGGAGTAGGACGCCGAACTCGTCACGAAGGGTTAAGAGACAGGAGGGTTCTAAACCAACGATAGGTATTCCTTGTCGAACATATGGCTCAAGCGTAGCTACAAAGCGAGCCGCTTCCTTTTTTGCTCGGTTAATCATGCCCGAAGCCAGAAATGTTCTACCGCAACACACCGGTCGCTTGTCTGGTTTTGGCTCGATTACCTCATAGCCCATTGCTTCCAGTACTTTGCGAGCGGCGTAGAGATTTTTTGTCTCGAATGAGCGATTAAAGGTGTCTCCAAACAGAATGACTGGTGGTCGCTGCGTGGCAGCCTCAACTGGTGGTTCTCGATACGCACAATCCCATCTAGGGAGCTTTCTATCCTTGGAGAGCCCGATAAGTTTCTCGCTGAGCCACGGCAGGCCAGGTATCTGGTCTCGGAGATTGCCAATCCACGGCGCTTTCCTCAACCATGGCGCGTAGTGTGGCAGGTACGCTATCAGTTTGTCCCGAAGACTAATGCCAAAACGCTGTGTGCGTTGATACAGCACTTCCGTTTTCATTTTTGCCATATCAACACTTGTTGGGCATTCGTTTTGACATGCCTTGCAACCGACACAGAGTCTCATGGTCTCGAGCATCTCATCGGCGGTCAACGCATCGGAACCCAGCTGCCCAGATAACGCGAGCCGGAGTGTATTCGCTCGTCCTCTGACCAGATCCTTTTCATTTTTGGTGACCCGGTATGAGGGGCACATAACACCCGGATCAGTCTTTCTGCAGGCTCCGTTGTTATTACACATCTCGACAGCACCATTAAAGCCGCCCCACTCTGACCAGTTAAAGCCGGTTTCGAAGGATCCATGGACGGTGATGTTTTCCTCATAGGTGGGATTGAAGCGGAACAGTGTTCGATCGTCATGGCATGGTGGATCCACGATTTTGTTGGGATTGAACAGACCCTTGGGATCAAGTAACGCTTTTACTTCCTTAAAGAGGGCGATCATTTCCGACCCAAACATGTCTTCATGGAACTCCGACCGCGCAATACCGTCGCCATGCTCGCCGGAATGTGAACCTTTGTACTCACGAACCATCTCAAACGCCTCTTCGGCGACAGCTCTAAGTGCTTTTGCGCCCAAATCTTTTTTTAGGTTAAGGACTGGGCGAACGTGAAGCGTGCCAACGGAGGCGTGTGCGTACCAACAGCCACTAGTCCCGTGTTTATTGAAAACTTCTGTCAACCTTCTCGTGTATTCAGCCAGATCCTTTAACTCAACCGCACAGTCCTCCACTATCGAGATAGGTTTTGCGTCTCCCCGCATAGACATCATGATATTAAGGCCCTGTTTCCTTACCTCCCAAATTTGTTTCTGAAAGCTAGGATTTTCAGCTCTCACAACAGAGTCCGGTTCCCCCAAATCAGCCATGAGCTGCTCCAGTTGGTCGAGTCGTCGGATGTTTTCTTTTTGGTCTTCTTCTGCAAACTCCACCAGCAGCAGGGCGTCGGGGTTACCTTTCACGAACAAATCTACGGTTTTGGCGAACATAGGAATGTTGCGCGACAGCTGGATCATCGTGCTGTCTACTAGTTCAACCGCTGATGGCCCAAGCGTTACGAGGTGCTGTGCCGCATCCATTGCGCTATAGAAGGTTTTAAAGTGACATATCCCTAGCGTTTTGTTTTTTGGGATGGGTGAAAGGCTTAATTCAATTTCTTCAAATAGCCCAAGAGTACCCTCGCTACCCACGAATAAATGACTGGGATTGCTGCGTGTCCCGGGCCAGCATCCGGAGCCGCCATTCCCGTCTGGGATAAGAGCATCTACGTTGTAACCGCCGACACGTCGCATCAGTTGTGGCAACCGCGACTCAATTATTGATTTGTTAGTGGCCCCGAGGTAAAGAAGCCTACCGAGGAGGTCGTTGCGACTTCTGAGATCTGCAACCGGTAGGCTCTGCTCTTGTTCTGAGAGCGTCCGCCAGCTTACCGTATTGCCATTGGCAAGTAGGGCATGAACGACCCGTACGTTATCTCGCATAGTTCCATAACGAATACTTCGTGACCCACAGCTATTATTACCGGTCATCCCGCCCAGTGTTGCTCTGCTGGAGGTCGAGACATCGACGGGATACCAAAGTCCTGTTTCTTTTATTTTGGAATTCAGGTGGTCAAGCACTATTCCTGGCTCAACGACACAGGTCCGTTTCTCCGAATCGATTTCAACCAACCGATTGAGATATTTTGAGTGATCGATCACAAGCGATTGATTAATTGTTTGCCCGTTTTGGCTTGTGCCACCGCCACGGCCAGTCAGACAGACGCCAAACTCTGTCGCAATATGAATAAGGGCTTTGAGGTCATCCCGCGTCCTGGGAACAACAACACCAATAGGGAAAATCTGGTAGTGGCTGGCATCAGTGGCATAGCGCCCGCAGTCGAATTGCGAAAAAAGAATTTCGCATTGGGTATCTTTTTTTAATCGCTGCTCCAAACGACTCGCTTCGCTCAGATCTAACTCGCGAGCTCTGGATCCTTGGTTTCGTGCGATCATATTGGGTGAAGATAGATCATTCATCTCATTTCTGGTCAGCTTTTGTTTTGCATACAAAATACGATATGCATATTATTAGATATTGAGATACGCTTGCAACTTAAGCCTGCAATTTCGAACGACGAGATAAAAACAAGGACCGATCCATGGCCTACAGGGCGGGAAGACACTTTCTACAGATTCCAGGACCGAGTCCAGTTCCAGATCGTATATCACGGGCTATCGACGCGGCTGTCGTTGATCATCGTGGCCCCGATTTTGGGGACCTTGGGTTATCAGTATTAACTGGCATGCAGCGCATTTTTAAAACAAAAAGCCCCGTTATCATCTACCCCAGCTCGGGGACGGGCGCCTGGGAAGCGTGCCTTTTAAATGTACTGACCGCGGGTGATCAGGTCCTGTTCTATGAAACAGGCCAGTTCGCGAACCTTTGGAAACAGATGGCGGATCGACTTGGTATTGAGACTGAGTTTTTGAATGGCGACTGGCGTAGTGGGGTCGATGCCAATCGAATTGAACAACGACTCCGTAATGATACTAGCCGCTCTATAAAGGCAGTATGTTGCGTGCACCACGAGACAAGCTGCGGAATTACTTCCGATATTCAGGCGGTACGAAAGGCGATCGATTCTGCAGGACATTCTGCTTTACTTCTCGTCGATAGCATATCGGGATTAGCGTCAGTTGATTATGAACACGACCTTTGGGGCGCAGATGTTACTGTGTCGGGCTCCCAGAAAGGTTTAATGATGCCTCCTGGCCTTGGATTTAATGCTTTATCAGACCGGGCGATAGAGGCGGCAAAGAAAGGTGGATCGAAGCGTTCGTACTGGGATTGGCAGGATATGCTGACCGCAAACGCAAGTGGTTACTTCCCGTATACGCCGGCAACAACTTTGTTTTACGGCCTGAAAGAAGCTATTGCGATGCTGGAGGAGGAAGGTTTAGACAATGTATTTTCAAGACATCAGCGGCTTGCTGACTCCTGTCGCGCCGCGGTTGATGCTTGGGAGCTTGAGACAGTCTGTCTGAATCCGCGAGAGCATTCGAACGCCTTGACGGGAATAATGATGCCTGACGGGCATGACGCAGACTACGTGCGCCAAGTTATTTTGGAACATTTTAATATGTCTCTGGGTACCGGTTTAGGAAAGATTAAAGGAAAGGCCTTCCGCATCGGACACTTAGGTGATATCAATGAACTCATGCTTATGGGCGTCATTTGTGGCGTCGAAATGGGCTTGGGCTTGGCTGGCGTGCCGCACCAGTCAGGAGGGGTGGAGGCCGCTATGCGGTCCCTTGCGCGGTGAAACTAACTCCAGAGATAAGAAACCGGAGAAAGATATGAAAAAAATACGATTGGCAGCCTCTGTTGCTGTCCTCACAGCTGCTGTTGCAGCTCCATCATTCGCTGCGGACGTCACACTCAAGTTCGGGCATGTTGGCAAACCGGGTTCATTGTTTGAGGCAAGCGTAAATGCATACGCGCAGTGCGTCAGCGACGAATCCAATGGCAAGATCGAAGTACAAACGTTTGGCTCTTCGCAGCTCGGAAAAGATAAGGAGCTNTTGCAGAAGTTAAAACTGGGNCAGGTCGATTTCGCGCTTCCNTCATCNGTGATGTCGTCNGTAGCNGANGAATTTGGTGTGTTTGAGATGCCATACATNATNAAGNATCGTGACCANATGAAGCGTGTGCAGGANAAGCTGGGGGACACATTNCAGGCGGCGGCACAGGCAAAGGGTTACCATATCGTTGGTTATTTTGAGAACGGATTCCGTCANATCACNAACAACACTCGTCCGATTAACGTCCCTGCTGACCTCGAAGGGGTGAAGCTTAGAACGCCGAAGGGCGCGTGGCGAGTNAAGATGTTCAAGCTNTATGGGGCAAATCCNACCCCAATGGCTTTTTCTGATGTNTTCACGGCGCTAAAAACNGGCGTTATCGATGGCCAAGAGAATCCCTACGCACAGATNGCNTCAGCGAAATTCCAAGAGGTACAAAAATATCTCTCGATTACTGGACACGTNTACACGCCTGCTTATGTGCTCTCNTCTAAGAAGCATTTTGACAAGCACCCNGCAGACGTGAAGAAAGTNCTNACAGACTGTGGTTCGTCGACTCAAACCCTTGTTTATCGNAAGGCNGCGTCACTTGAGGTCGAGCTTTTGGATGTGATTAAAGCCGCAGGGGTTCAGGTGAATAATGCTGACAATNCGGCNTTTGTTAAGGCCTCTAAGGCGGTTTATGACGAGTTTTCTTCATCCGTCAAAGGCGGNGCAGANTTGGTCAAAACAGTTCAGNGNCTTTCGAACTAACTTTCGTTTATCGTTCAGTGGCGGCCTACTCAGGCCGCCGATTTAATTAGGAGACTATTGTGAATCGTCTTGCCCGAGCCGTGGATCAGTTACTTGTATGGTTCATCTTATTCCAGATGATTGCACTTACAGCGGTTGTAATATTCGCAGTAGTCGCTCGAATAACCGGNAATTCCGTGTCATGGTATGACGAAATCGCAGCCATCCAGCTATCGTGGTTAACCTACTATGGCGGTGCCTACGCGGCTCTGCACCGTCGGCATATTGGGTTTGATACTGTTTTGCTGAAAATATCCATGCCTGTGAGAGCTTATGCGGTCATTTTCGCCGAGACTATTGTGATCGGATTTTTCTTGTTGCTCGCTTATACGGGTTATCAGGTGCTTGTGGTTCTCGAAGGTGAGTATCTTGTGTCGCTCACCTGGATCCCTGTCCAGCTTACTCAGTCTGTTATTCCGATAGGGGCCTCNTTATTTGTTTTGTGTGAGGCGTTGAGTTTTCCGAATTATTTTGAGAAATGTTGTGCCGGGATCTCGTTGGAGCACGCTGAAATTGAGGAAGAGGTCGAAACTGAGCTCGCTAAAGCGGGGACCAAGTCATGATAGTTTTCGTAATGTTTGTGATCTTGGTTGCCCTTATTTGTTTGAATGTCCCGATAGCGGTGGGGCTTGCGGTAGCGGCAATTTTTGGGCTCATAGTCACTGAAGGGGTGGACAGTGTTGTCACCCTTGCACTTGATATGTATGACGGTTCGACAAAATTCTCATTAATCGCGATCCCAATGTTTGTTCTGGCTGGCGCTATCATGAACGCCGGCGGTATTACCGATAAGCTCATTAATTTTGTGAACGCAATCATTGGATTTGTGCGTGGCGGGCTCGCAATGGTGAATATTGGGGTGAGCTTGTTTTTTGCTGAGATTTCGGGCTCCGCTGTGGCTGATGTNGCTGCGTTGGGTTCGGTTCTGATTCCTCAAATGAAAAAGCGTGGTTACTCCGGTCCGTTAGCTGCGGCAGTTACATCCTCGTCTGCATCACTCGCCATAATTATTCCACCATCCATTCCAATGATCTTATATGCCACCTCAGCCGGTACCTCGGTAGAGCAGTTATTTGTGGCGGGGATTATTCCCGGATTACTTGGCGCGTTTGGATTGATGGGGATGGCCTATTACTTCGCTCGTCGTTACAACTTGCCCCGGGAAGAGGCTTTTAATGCCCGTCGTTTGTGGCGCACACTGATTGAGGCGCTCCCTGCGTTTACATTACCGGTNATCATTTTGGGCGGTATCTTCGGTGGCTTCGTCACCGCCACTGAAGCCGCTGGCCTCGCTGTGCTTGCGGCTTTGGTGGTTAGTGCGTGGTACTCAAATATGGATTTTGGCCACCTCAAGAGGGCTATGATCGATGGAGGAGTTCAGACGGCGGTGGTGATGTTATTGGTCGCGGCCTCGGTGGTTATGGGCGGTTTTTTAACAAGGGCTCAGATTCCTCAGGATTTTGCGCGCTGGATCCTCGACATCACAAATAACCAATGGGTTATCCTAGCAATCTTGAATGTGTTTTTTTTGGTGATTGGTTTTTTCCTTCACTCCGCGGCCGCGATCATTCTTGTAGTTCCAATTGTGATCCCTCTNATCCAAGCGGCTGGTATTGATCCGATCCATTTTGGCTTGGTAGTCACGTTGAATTTAGCGTTAGGTCAGCAGACTCCGCCAGTAGCTAGTGTTTTGATTACCTCCTGTGCGGTCGCGCGCGCAAATATTTGGGATGTGTCGAAAATCAACATCTATTTCATCGCGGTTTTATTTGCTGTGTTGATGTTGTGTACATACGTGCCTGACGTCCCGATGTACTTGGTCGATGCTATTTATAGGTCATAACTGTGTCTGACTTCACGATTACTCATAAAGGCGGTATCGCTGAATATCGCCTGATGAGGCCCGATTCAAGGAACTCGCTCACCTTTGAGATGTATCAGGCAATCGAAGATTTGTGTGAACACCCTGGTGAAGCGGGGGTGATTGTTATGACCGCAGAGGGCNANAAAGCATTCGCGTCAGGAACTGANATATCAAATTTCAAAGNCTTCCAATCNGCTCAGGATGCNATTNATTATGAGGCGTTGATTGGTCGCGTCATAGATGCNGTTCANNGGTCATCAGTTCCGGTNATTGCGTCGCTTCACGGGATTGTNGCCGGNGGTGGTGCAGCAATTGCAGCGGCNGCAGATGTCCGACTGGCNACANCGGATACNCGTTTTGGTATGCCCATCGCNCGGACGCTTGGCAATTGTTTGTCGGTCGCAAATCTNAACCGTCTCGTGCACTTATTGGGTGAGTCTCGNACACGCTATCTAATGCTAACCGCTGAATTCTTGGANGTGGAATCGTTGACTACCTCAGGATTCGTNAGTGAGGTTTTGGAGAGCGCTGCCNTNTGTGATCAGAGGGCNCGAGACTTGGCCGTTCACATGACAACGTTAGCNCCGCTNACGATTTCTGCGACTCGAGATGGTCTTGCGCGACTCGAGGAACGGCCGGTTCCAGCAGACATTGATTTGATTCAGCGGTGCTACCTTAGNGACGACTTTTCTGAGGGCNTTGACGCNTTTTTTGCAAAACGGAAACCGAACTGGAGTGGACAGTGAGTGAGCAACCACGNCCGNTATCTGGGATGCGAGTGGTAGAGCTTGCTCACATCATGGCNGGCCCNTTATGCGGAATGATGCTCGCGGANATGGGCGCGGATGTNATNAAAGTTGAAAAGNTNGATGGTGGTGACGATTCAAGGCGTATGGTNCCNCCAAAGGTTGATAATGAGTCTGCTGCTTTTTTGATGATGAACCGTAANAAACGNGGNNTNGCGCTCGACTTAAAATCAGAGAAAGGAAAGGAAGTNCTCGCTGACCTNNTGAAGCATGNTGATTGCGTTATTGAGAATTTTCGNNATGACACGATGAAACGACTTGGCTTGTCTTTNGAGGATTTGAAGTCNATTAATCCGGGTCTTATNTATGTTGAAATTTCAGGATACGGCCGAACNGGGCCCTATTGTGAGCGAGCGGGCTTCGANCTNGTTGCTCANGGCGCNAGTGGNTTGATGAGTATTACGGGACCTGGCCNGGATGNTGNCCCGGTCAAAGTAGGTGCCCCNGTGACAGATATAACAGCAGGCATCTTGGCGGCTATGGCGGCTGCNGCTGCTTATGCTGGAAAGCAAAAAACGGGGCNCGGNACGCGTGTTGANACCTCTTTATTTGANGCCGGGATCACNCATACTTATTGGCAATCAGCNATCGCGTTGGCGACNGGGGAATCACCNAAAGCGCTTGGGTCGGCGCATCCTCTGAATGCGCCATATCAGGCATTTGCGACTGCTGATGGTTANATCAATNTCGGTGCCGCGAACCAGAGAAANTGGTTACGGCTNTTGGATGTGATTCATGCGCCNGAGTTGAATGATGATCCTAGNTTTATTAACAACGCAAACCGGATGGCGCACCTCGANGANTTGGTGGATGTGCTNAACGGNNACTTCAGGAAAAAGACGTCNGATGTTTGGCTTGATGAGTTGGATGAGGCCGGTGTTCCTGCTGGCCCTATTCTTTCCATTGGTGAGATGCTTGAACACCCACAGGCACTGGCTCGCGGTATGATTGTTGAGACGGAGCATGAGCGTTTAGGTGCTATCAAGGGTCTTGGAATGGCTGTGAAGTTCCAGGGCGCTGAGTCGATCGACTCAAGCCCCCCGCCGGTGCACGGGCAACACACTACCGAGGTTCTTCTTGAGCTCGGATATTCGGATAGCGAGATTCAGGAGCTCTATTCAGGGGGGGTAGTTTACACCTCATAGTGGATCAGACGGCCCATGAAACCCCCTAGTTATTGGCGTTTTTTCTCTGGGATCAGGCCCTCAGGTGCGTAACGGAGGGTAACAAGTAGAATAATCCCAACAGTCATTAAGCGCATGTGAGCGGCACCCTCTAGCAAGTGTGCGCGTACCGCACTTTCTTGAGCCATGCGAGACGTTAAAGTCTCTATCAGCCACAAACCGATAGGTTCTGCCTCTATCCAAAAAAACCAGATAAAGAAACCACCGATTATCGCGCCCCAATTGTTCCCAGAGCCGCCAATTATGACCATCACCCAAATAAGAAAAGTGAAGCGAAGCGGGTTGTACCCAACAGGAGTGAATTGACCATCGAGAGTAGTCAGCATCGCGCCTGCCAAACCTATAACCGCTGAGCCCAGAATGAAAACC
>PAWX01000046.1 GCA_002714245.1 Gammaproteobacteria bacterium
AAGAAAATAACGCCGACTCGGCTTCCATGTCATTTAGCCAAAAATCAATTCGATCGAGAATAAGACCCTTATCGATATCAAGCCATTCAAGTAATTCGCTTGCTTTCTCAGGATCGATATCTCCGCAATCGTAGTAACTGCAATCAAAATGCTCAGCGACAAATAATGCGAGATGTGTTTTGCCCACACCCAGCGAGCCGTATATCCAAAGCTCGGCCGACCGTGCAGTCACCGCATCACGCATATAATCAAGAATCATGCGATGCTGGTCTGTCTCGATCCAACAGTCAAAGGAGTAGCCCGCTGGCTTTTCAAACTTGAGTATTTCTTGTAGTGACAAAGACTTAATCACTTGAGCGAATAAATTAGTGGTGAAATAAATCGAACAGCGGTGAAGTCTGAGACCAAATCATCAGTCACGCCAAGTGACAAATCCGTTTTCAGAACAATCGTTGCGTCATTGGCCCGTATCTCAGTAGCATGAATCGTTACAGAGTCGGACGCCTCAATGTGATCGATCAGCTCCATTAGCCGAATCACGTCTACATATTCTACCCGCACAGTCCATTGTCCGGGGACGTCCTGCATTTGAGGCTGCAATGAAACCGCGGGTTCTGGCACTCTGGCTACGACTACTGGACTTTTTCCCACGTTATTAGAAATTGATCTCGCATATTGCATGACCACGGCAATTAGCTCATTCGCGCGCTCATCTGCATCGGCACCAGATAACTCTCCTGAAAGATACTCTCCATCCGATTCAAACAACCAATATTTAATCGATTGGCGCCCTGGTCGATCACCAACGACCAAGACATGCTCGACCCCGTAACGGGAAGAAGCATTGTTTACCGCTCCGGCAAATTCTCCCCATATCTCGGCTGGAGACAGAGCCAACGTATCTTCAAGATCCATCAATGGCCTTTGCATCGGTACACCAAATCGCTCACTCGCGGCCATTAGACGCTCAACAATTCGGTTGGGCTCCTGACCGACCATTAACCGTTCGAGTCCTCGCTCTTCTGTTGCCCAAATCAGAAACTCAGGACGTTCGGACTCCCATAAATCAATACCAGCTGTCTCAAGCCTCGTTTTCAAACCATCGACGTCAATATCAACGATGAAAACATTGCCATCATAACCATAGGAGTTCACCAGAGCCTCAGACAGACTAAACAGATCAGGAGCCTGACTGATCATATGCGGCTGTGGAACACCCGTCATTTTTTCTGCCGCACCGATAATTACGTTTTCGATTGAATTCTCAACATCGAAGAGAGAGGGCTCCTCCACATCAACCCGGTATTCCAGCGCACTCACTGTGATCGAAAATAAGCACGCGATAATGAGAAGAAATCGGGCAACCATGGGGCCTCACATTGGTTCTGTTGTGTCGACAGATGATACACTTCCCAAATCATTTACGCAGGAAGCCATCAAGTCAATGACTCACAATCATCAGAAAGGTCTCACATACCGAGACGCTGGTGTCGATATCAATGCGAGTAACGCACTCATCGAACGCATCAAACCACACGCAACAAGAACAGCTCGTAAAGAATCATTAGGAGCCCTCGGTGGGTTCGGAGCATTTTTTAAAATTCCAGAGGACTATCGTAAACCTGTACTGGTCTCAGGTACTGATGGCGTTGGCACCAAATTGAAGCTCGCAATTCAGCATCATCGTCACGAGCAAATTGGTGAAGATTTGGTCGCGATGTGTGTAAACGATTTGATCGTTTCCAACGCTGAACCCCTTTTTTTTCTCGATTATTACGCAACCGGCCAACTAGACGTNGATATCGCTGAGGCAGTCATAGCCTCAATCGCGAATGGNTGTGAACTCGCTGGATGTGCACTAGCCGGGGGTGAAACNGCTGAAATGCCNGGNATGTACCAANCAGGTGATTACGATCTTGCGGGNTTCTGTGTCGGCGTCGCCGAAGAATCAAATATTCTNGACGGNAGTCGCGTGAGGGCCGGCGATGNNATCATCGGNCTGCCCTCATCTGGACCACACAGCAATGGCTATTCGCTGATTCGTAAAGTGATTACAAACGCCGGTATCAATCCTATCGCCGAAGAACTCCCGTCTGGTGAACTACTTATTGATGCAGTCATGAAGCCCACCCGGATCTACGTTAAGGCGGTCCTTCAAGCAATGGCAACCGGCCACGTGTCTGGTGCAGTCCATGTCACGGGGGGTGGATTTCAAGAAAATCTACCTCGCTCTTTTGACAGTGATCTCACAGCATCAATTGACCTCAACTCATGGAAACGTCCCGGAATTTTTAAGTGGCTTGAAGCTCAGGGCAATGTTGGAGCAGAGGAAATGCTTCGTACCTTCAATTGCGGTATTGGGTTTATCTTGTTCTGTCCCCCAGAACACGTTACAAGCGTCTCACAGATCCTAACAATAGCTGGCGAACATCCACTCGTTATTGGGGAATTAATCCAACGCAAACCGGAACCAGTTGTTTTCTCCGGAGCCTTTACTTAATGCGAATTGTTTGTCTGATATCGGGCGGAGGAACGAATTTAAAGGCGCTCATCGATTGGCAGGCGAACGACTTGCTTGGGGGCGCAAGAATCGTTGCCGTTATCTCTAATACGGCAGCCGCGCTGGGGCTCGAGCGAGCAGATAATGCTGAGATACCCACCAAAGTTCTGTCGCACCATGACTTCCCTAATCGATCCGCCTTCGATCACGCATTAATAGAGTTTATTGATACCTATGAGCCCGACCTCATCGTATTAGCGGGCTTCATGCTTGTCCTTAGCAAAGACTTTGTAACTCATTACGATAGACGGCTGATAAACATACACCCCTCGCTGCTCCCTAAATACAAAGGATTGAATACGCATAAGCGTGCTCTGGAAGCCGGCGACAATTATACTGGTGCAACTGTGCACTGGGTCACTTCGGAAGTCGACGCGGGCGACATAATTCGGCAAGTTGAAGTTCCCATAATGGGCGAGGACACGGAGGAAACGCTCAAGGCAAGAGTCCTCGATGCAGAACATACACTGTATCCTTCAGTAATCCGCGATCTCTCTTTAGGGTTGATTGAATGTTGAAAATTTTAATTTTACTGACTTATTTGATTTGTCTGCCTGCCCTTGCACGAGGCTATGAAGCCAAATACGACATGCTTTGGAGCGTGGGCTTAAAGCTTGAGGCAGAGGCAACTGAAACACTAAAAAAAAATGGCGACCGCTATCAAATTATTCTAGACGCCAAAGCGAGTATTGGTTCTGCTAACGAAACAACAAATCTGCTTTATTTTCCACAGAGCGGATGGAGACCGTTGGACTACAGCTACACTCAAAACATCCTCGGTCGCACCAAGGGACGCCACTTCCGATTTAACTGGAATACAGGAATGCTTACCTGGCTGCACCAGCCTGAGCGTAATGGGTTAGTTATACCGACAAACGCACTCGACCCTCTCGGGTTTCGGCTACAGTTAGCTTACTTATTGATGAACGAGAAAGATCTGCCGACTACCGTAAATATGCTCGATGGTGACGATGTAAAAGCCCGCACTATTTCAGCGGGTAATCTCGAGATATTAGATACCCCTTACGGAAAAATCGAAGCTCAAAAATTCATGCTCACGGAGGATAATCCTGCGCCAGAGCGTTCCTTTGAGTTTTGGCTGGCTCCGTCGCTGGACTATCAACTAGTGAAACTCCAAAAACGTGACAGAAAGCGGCTTTTTGCACTGACGCTAAAAGCCTTCAAAAAATCAGGGACGCCCTAACGACCGAGGGCAATATGCAAGCAGGACTACATCCGTCTATACACGCCTTTAAGCCAGACGAGTGGGATGCCCTCAATTCGTCTCACTATCCTTGCCTCCTACACGGCTTTCTATCATCCCTAGAGGATTCTAAGAGCGTTGGTGAGGGCTCTGGCTGGCAACCACTTTATGCATCGGTGAAGAGGGGCAGCGACCTCGTCGGTGCCATGGTCTGCTACCTTAAATCTGACTCCTACGGCGAATACGTGTTTGATTGGGCATGGGCTGACGCCTATCATCGGAACGGTATCGACTACTATCCGAAGTGCGTCACTGCTATTCCATTTACGCCAGCCACTGGGCCCCGCATTCTAATAAAGGATGGCGAGGATTACCTTAAAATTACGGGGCAACTTATTGAGGTACTCAAAAACGAACTAGCCGAGCGAGTATCAAGTTGGCATATCTTATTTCCTGACGAGCGAAGCTCACAACTCCTACGCTCTGACGGATCATGGCTCGAACGCTTCGGCGTGCAGTTTCACTGGTTTAATGATGGATTTAAGAACTTTGATGAGCATCTTGCAACGTTTAATTCAAAACGCAGAAAAGAGGTTCGAAGAGAACGAAGACGTGTTGCTGATCAGGGGATTATGTTCGAGCGACTGAGTGGGTACCAATTGGATAATCAGGCGATCGACACCATTTTCCAGTGTTATCAAATGACCTACCGATTGCGGGGTAGTCTTGGATATCTGAACCGTGACTTTTTCGAATATGCGGTCGACCGTATCCCTGAGTCAATTCGGGTGGCGTTTGCAATCCACCAAGGTAAACGTATCGCAATGTCTTTTTGCTTAAGAGATACAAAGAATTTTTACGGCCGCTACTGGGGGGCTTTATACGACGTTGATTGTCTGCACTTTGAGACCTGTTTTCACCAGTGGATAGAGGATGCTATTGAGCTAGGAATTGAACGTTTTGACCCTGGTGCACAAGGCGAGCACAAAATTGCACGAGGATTCAGGCCGGTTAAAACCCGCAGCCTGCACTGGGTAAAACATTCTGAATTTGAGCTAGCCATCAAGCAGTTCCTTAACAGCGAGAGGAATCACATCGATCGATATTTTGAGGCCTGCGACGAGCATACGCCCTTTAAAGCATTAGACGACAATATCCCACTCTAGGACATCCGCAAACTACATTCTCCAGTCTGCTAAAGTAAATGATCTGTGTCAGGCGAGTGAAACATGTTCCAAACAAAGTAGGTTTGCTTTCCACTCCTGAGGGCTGAAGCCCGTTATACTTGGCTCTTTAAGACTTAGAACAAGTGGATGTGTTATGCGGACCTCCGAAATGCTACTTCCGACACTCAAAGAAGACCCTGTCGATACTGTTTTGGTCAGCCATAAGCTGATGCTACGCGCCGGAATGATCCGGCAGCTTGCCTCGGGGCTTTATACATGGTTACCGCTCGGGCTTCGTGTATTGAAGAAAGTCGAGCGGATCGTACGAGAAGAAATGGACCGTGCGGGCGCCCAAGAAGTTTTAATGTCTGGCGTTCAACCAGCTGAACTGTGGCAAGAGTCCGGTCGTTGGAGCCAATTTGGGCCGGAACTTTTGCGGCTCAAGGACCGACACGAGCGAGATTTTTGTTTGGGACCGACACATGAGGAGGTTATCACCGACATCGTCCGCCGCGAGGTAAGTTCATACAAGCAACTCCCTATTAACTTGTATCAGGTGCAAACAAAATTCCGGGACGAGGTTCGCCCTCGCTTTGGTGTGATGCGTTCACGCGAGTTCATCATGAAAGATGCCTACTCTTTCGATAGCGATGAGGACGGTATGCAACGAAGCTACCAGGCTATGTATGACGCCTATTGTCGTATCTTCGACCGGTTCGGTTTAGATTATCGCGCCGTTCTAGCTGATTCAGGCGCTATCGGCGGTAGCGGATCACAAGAATTCCATGTGATCGCGGACTCGGGCGAAGATGACATCATCTTTTCGGATGGGTCGGACTACGCCGCTAATATCGAAAAAGCAGAATGTGTCACCTCAGGAACCCGCCAGAATCCCGACGAGCAAATGCGGAAGGTCGAAACACCGACTCAGAAGACTATCGAAGCGCTGGTGAACGATTTCGGGATCGACATCCAAAAAACCGTCAAAACATTAATCGTGCGCGCCTCGGATTTGTGTGAGGCAGATTTCATAGCACTCATTCTTCGTGGCGACCATACACTGAATGATGTCAAAGCAGAGAACCATCCGATGGTAGAGAGTCCGCTTACCTTTGCAACAGAACATGAGATTAGAGCCGTAATGGGAGCAGGTCCCGGATCGTTAGGTCCAGTGAATTGTCCAATACCTCTGGTTGCCGACAGACAGGCTGCTATCTGTTCTGACTTCGGAGCCGGTGCCAACAAGGATTGCTGGCATTATTTCGGGATTAACTGGGGTCGAGATTGTGACGACCCGGAAACAGCAGATCTTCGAAACGCTGTTGAAGGAGACCCAGCTCCAGATGGATCAGGTCGATACCTAATCCGTCGTGGCATTGAGGTCGGCCACGTCTTCCAACTTGGTCAAAAATACTCACTCGCAATGGAAGCAAATGTCCTTGATGAGAATGGAAAACAATCAGCCCTATTCATGGGTTGCTACGGCATTGGCGTGACGAGGATCGTCGCAGCCGCAATCGAGCAACGTCATGATGATCGAGGAATCTGCTGGCCCCGGTCACTATCACCTTTCGACGTCTGTATCGTTCCTATCGGCGGCAATAAGAATCCTGCTGTGGATAAGGAAGCAGTCCGAATCCAGGATAGACTGCAAGACCAAGATCTCGAGGTGTTACTTGATGATCGTAACCTAGGACCAGGCCCACGTTTCGCAGACATGGACCTAATCGGTATCCCAATCCGGATTGTTGTAAGTACAAAGACCCTTGAAGAGTCTGGAGTCGAACTCAAACAAAGAACTCATGATAGTGCGATCCACGTGCCACTCTCAGAAATTGTAGACCTTGTGATGACAATCCAATGACCCAAATCCTTGTCCTTTTCTATAGCCGTACTGGCCATATTGCTGACCTGGCCGAAGCAATAGCGACCGGTATCGAACTCGGGGATGGCGAGGCAAAGCTCAGGACTGTGCCAAACCTTAGACCGGCTTCTGAGCCAGTGACCGATGACACATTCGAGAACGAACTCGGATACTTGTTCGTGACCAAAGATGATTTACGAGAGTGCGATGGGCTTGCGCTTGGCTCACCGTCGCGTTTTGGCACCATGGCTGCGCCTCTTAAAGGTTTTCTAGAAACAACATCAGATTTGTGGTTGTCAGGGGCCATGATAGATAAACCTGCTGCTGTGTTTGCGTCCGCATCCTCACTACACGGAGGCCACGAGTCGGTCTTGCAATCGATGATGACGCCTTTGTTGCACCACGGAATGGTAGTTATGGGCTGTCCCTACTCGGATCCGGGATTAGCGGCAACCGAAGGTGGTGGAACGCCCTACGGTCCGACACACCTAGATGCAGAAAAGCTTCGCCCACACGAGAAAGATATGGCCGTGCGCTTGGGCCAAAGGCTCGTCAAATGGAGTCGACATGACTGAAATAGAACTTTATCGCCAACGTAAACAGCTATTCTACACCTGGTTACAGATTTCTTTGATTGGTCTGATTGCGTTACGCGTTTCAGGACTATGGTTACTTTCCCCCCCAGCCACTGCGATGGGTGCAATTGGGGTAACGTTGATCTTAGTTGCCTTTGTGTGGCCGGTTCTGAAAAGGGATATCAAGGCCTCGTTATGGCTGAGCTTTATTTCTTGTCTATTTTTCACTATTGGGGTACTCAATGCCATGACCGAAGGTAGAGAATTATTTGGGATTGTTGAATCCATCTTAGCGGCTGGGATTTTTTTCTCCGCCATGTTGTTCGCTCGTAACGGCTATCGAGAACTCGAGGCTACAAAAGAAGAGTTAGAGCAATCGACCACATAAGGATACCAATTCCGATATCAAGCACAGTCCAAGCTTTAGGGTTTTCGAATGTCGGTCCCAATAAGCGTGCTCCATAGCCCAAGGCGATAAACCACACCCAACTGGCTGAGACGGCGCCTACAGTAAACGAAAGTCGGTCGTCTTCATCGTACTGCGCTCCAATGCCGCCAATAAATACGATTGTATCCAAGTAAACGTGGGGATTTAACAAAGTCACTGCCAAAATCGAGATCAGGGCAGGCCAGAACGAGTCGATCACTTGGCCTTCAGTTCCAAGCGCCCGATTTTTTAAGGCTGATCGAAAACACAACACGCCATAACTAATCAAAAAAATAGCACCACCAATCCGGGTGATCCACTCAAATGGTGGCCAAATTGTTGCTATCGCGCCCATCCCATAGACACCGGAGGCCATAAAGATTGTGTCGCAGATAATGCAAATAGCCACCGTCACAGGAAGCTGACGGCCAGCTATGCCCTGTCTTAATACATGAGCATTCTGAGCTCCGATCGCTGCGATCAAACCGAGAGCGATCCCAAAGCCAGAGCCTGCAACAAGCCAGTTCAAACTCTGCCTTCACTGGTTGACCACGAGCGATTATTAATGCGAGCCATAAGGAACACTATGCCGTTTAAATGATAAGCAACGAACGCACCGCAAACGTAAGCAAGCGGTGAACAACGAAATCTATCCTGTGTTGATATTTCCCTCTCAACCAGCTGTTTTTCGCCTCGATGACAAAACTGACTCGAACAGATCTGCACGACGGATGAGAAGATGCAACCGGTGGTGGCTTCCCGTGGCCCCCCACAACAGCATTCGATCATTCGCCTCTAGTGAAAGGCCTTCCCCCGGGAAAGGCACCAAGTCACCATTAAACCGGACCAATAGCAAGCAAATCAGCGGCATATTCAAATGATCGGCGCCAGGATCCACCAACAAATCACCCACCGTAGGAGCTCCCGCAGTATTTAGGAACGGCAACACTCCCGGGGCATCCTCTGCGTCTAAGCTGATATCAAAGTGAGCCAATTCAGGGCTTTGATTACCCAATCGCTGGTTCAGTTTTTCGATAATTCCCTGTACCAACGCTTCCGGCATCACCTCCAGCTGACCTATAAACTGGTGTAATAGTGGAGTCGTAATCCGCGCATACATCTCCTGAGCAATTATCCGCCCCTCACGCAACACGTAGTGAAAGTTACCTTGGCGAAACACAGGTTCGCTCGTTGGTTTATTTCTTCGAGCAACGGTTATCAGGCGTTCATTTTCAGTTTGGGCGGTCAAAAGAATAGAAAGATTATCCCCATCGTCGTTGGTTCCCGCGACAATTCCTACTGCTTCAGTGATCCTTGCTTGCCGAAGCGTATTCGCCTCTGTACCCAGCCCTTGTACCCAAGTGATGGAGTCGGCAACCGTTAACACATCTGGACTCACCAGACAGAACGGTATTTCGGCCCTCAAAAATGCCTCAGTGATATTGTCAGCTAAGCGTTCTCCGGCACAAACGATCCAGTGTCCAGAATCAGGTACATTAAGAATTTCTATCTGGTTAAAATCTGGGTCCACCAGTTCGTGATACAAAGCAAATGCGCGTGGTTTCCGAATAAGCTGTGTCAGGCTGCGGGCTGCCACTCGAGAAGGATCGATTACTACCTCTGTATTGAAACTCCTTAGGTTACGCGTGTTGGCATCGCTCTCCGAACGAGCATGGACAAGCACCCTCGGTGCCAAAATACGGGTATTGGTCGCAATGGTTAGATTCGTTTGATTGTGATCGGTCAGGGCAAGAACGCCCCGGCACAATGCACTCTGCACCCCAGCATCAACGAGTGTTTGAGGCTCACTGGCATCGCCCACCAAAACATCGAGATCATAAGTCATATCCGATAATTTGGCTGTATCGGCCCGTGTCTGATTCGATTCGATCATCACGCTACGGATACCCGATTGATCCATGAATCGGATCACTTGATTACCCGCACCGCCATATCCACAAACAATCCAAAACGGTTGCTTCTGAGCCTGAATCCGACCGACCGCGCGTTGGTAGGCGCGAAGTCGACGAAAACCAGGATCCGAGATCACAGACAACACAGAACCTATCGCGTAAAGCCAAGCGATTACCGTGGAATACATCACAAAAAGCATCCACAGTTTTTGCTGAGCCGTGAACGGATGTGGAATTTCACCGAAGCCGATAGTCGTCGCGGTGTAACTTACTACAAAAAATGCATCAAGGAATGACAGGTAGTAGACGCCGCCACCGGGTGCCTGTCCTGGAATTAAAACCAACCCTAAAATACTCACAGAGTAGGTGACGATCAGAGCTATAAGTGGCGTCCTGAGCCTCGGAAGAAGTAGCCACATCGCAGCACCACGAATACGTGACCGAGTTCGATGGGTAGATTCCATTAGCGTTTCAACTGGATCGTTTCAGCGATTAATAGAATAACGCTTGTGACGTTGGCCAGCATTGCTCCGCCTGCGAGTGATACGATACTTGCCATTACGCTGCCTGATAGATGGCCAGTCACTTGGGATCCGTAACCCCAAATCACCGCCGCCGCAATTAATTGGAGGTCAGCAACCAAGCTTGTCGCCAACAAGACTGCGCCTAGATGCGAACGATCACCAATCTTCAGGATCGTTGCAATAAGCGACACAATCAGCGCGAAGAAAAACTCATAAAGATTGTGGTGATCAGGGTTATCGATCTCACCAACGAAGAATCCGAAATTCAACGTGAGCGCTAGGACGATAAAAAAAGCGAACCAAACACGCTGGGTATTCATAAGCAACTCCAAACGATGGGGGCTAACGCCCTCTTTTCGTTTATAATCATCGATTATGTGACAGGATGCGAGACCGAGTTGAGTTTCTCTTCAGTTTCCGGAGGCAGCAAATCAGCAATCGCATCACGCTCACCAACAAGTTCATCGTTTGTTGCATCCATCTTTTCACGCGAGAAATCGCTGATACTGATACCCTGAACCACCTTATAGTCGCCGCCTTGACAGACGACTGGGTATGAGTAAATTACGCCTGGTGCAATTCCATATGAACCATCTGCAGGAACCGCCATCGAAACAATTTTACCATTCGTTCCTAGAATCCAATCACGCATGTGATCAATTGCAGCCTGCGCCGCAGACGCAGCAGAGGAGGCTCCGCGCGCATCAATGATCGCTGCACCACGCTTCGCAACCGTCGGAATAAAATCATTCTCGTACCAGGCTCGATCAATCCGATCCAGAGCCGGTTGACCTTTCACGGTCGCACGATGCAGGTCTGGATACTGGGTCGGTGAGTGATTACCCCAAATGAACGCATTATCAACATCTGTCGGCCGAGCGCCCAAGTGATTTGCCAAGATACCCACCGCACGGTTGTGATCAAGGCGGGTCATCGCTGTGAACTGGCGCGGATCCAGACTCGGAGCATTGCGGCTCGCGATCAACGCGTTAGTATTCGCTGGATTACCAACGACCAAAACACGAACATTCTTTGATGCAAATTCGTCTAATGCTTTACCCTGCGAGGAGAAGATCTTCGCATTCTCTTTTAACAGGTCAGCCCGCTCCATACCCGGCCCGCGTGGCCGAGCACCAATCAGAAAAACAATATCAGCATCCGTAAAACCCTCGTCTGGATTGTCATTCGTTGAGATACCAGTCACTAGCGGAAAAGCGCAGTCGACCAATTCCATAACAACACCATCAAGCGCTGTCATTGCCGGTGGGATCTCCACCAACTGAAGGATCACCGGTTGATCCTTACCGAGCAGCTCTCCGGCTGCAATTTTGAATAAAATTGTGTAACTAATTGCGCCGGCGGCACCAGTAACAGCAACACGAACAGGTTCTCTCATTCCTTGCTCCTTGATGAGGAATCGGGTTTCAAACGTAACGCCATCCATTGCCCGATGGCCTGAAGTTGTTCAGGCACCACACTGTGCGGCATGGTAAACGCCTGAAACGTAACCGGATAGCCCAGCGCCGACAGTGCGTCACGCGCTCGCTCTCCTAGTACGAAGGGGACCACAGGATCCAAAGTCCCATGATGAATCTCGATAAATAAGCCTTCAGGAGCACGCCCCGGCATCAAGTTGGAATCTTGTGCCCCAACCCAATAAGTCGACAGCGCTAAAACTCCAGCAAGACATTGGCTAGAACGCACACCGGCATACAGCGCGACTGCTCCGCCTTGGCTAAAACCGACAAGAATGACGCGATTTGCAGGGATGCCCTCATCCATTTGCGTTTGAACGATCGCATCCACTCGATCTGCTGAGCGGGAGATTCCGGAGACATCGATTGTCCGATCGATATCCATGTGCTCAATATCGTACCAGGCGGGCATCGATATCCCACCATTCACAGTCACAGGAATTTCAGGAGCATGCGGGAAAATAAAACGTGTGGTTTGGCTGTCAAGTTCTAACAACGGTAATACAGGTTCAAAGTCATGACCACTTGCACCGAGCCCGTGGAGCCAGATAATGGCACTATCGGCGGTTTGTGATGGTTCTACGACAACTGCGTCAAGCATAAAACTTCCAACGTATTAAGGAACACGAAGCCTAATCGCGCTAATCTATACACGCAACAACACTATGGCTAAATGAATGCTCTCGATTTTACGTCTTTTTTTTCTCGCAGTCGCAACATTTTTAGGCGGATTGTTTATAACCCTCGTATCGCCCCTGAAGTTATTCCCATCAACGCAGACCCTAAGCTATCGACTCGCTGCTCGAATCGCTGGGATTTGGGGTGACTTCATGCGTTGGCTATTAACCACGGTGCCCATGGAATATGTCGTCACTGGTGACAAAATTAATCCCAAGGGTACTTATCTTATCATCGCAAATCACCAGAGTTGGATTGACATCATGATGGTGATGGTAGTCCTCGGCAAGGGCACAACGCTCCCGCGTTTTTTCATGAAATGGGACCTGATTTATGTACCCGTTATCAATATTTGTGCGTGGGCTCTAAACTTCCCAATTATGCGCCGCTACACGCAGGAAGACATAAAGAATCGACCTGCACTGAAGAATCGTGATTTCGACCATGCACACGACGTATTATCACGGAACCCCGACCAGACGTGTGTGGTAGTGAATTATGCTGAGGGCACACGATTCACTCCCGAAAAACACAAGAAAAACCGTTCACCCTATCAGTATTTACTCAAACCTAAGGTTGGCGGTCCACAGCTCGCACTTCAGTGCCTCCATGACCGTCTGGATGGGATATTTGATATCACACTCGCATATCCTGGGGCACGACTCGGTGTCTGGCATTTACTCGCGGGTCATGTCCCTAAAGCCATGATCCATGTCAAACAGATTGAGATACCGAAGGGGCTCGAAGAAAAACCAGAAACATTGGCTGAACTCAAAGCGTTCCGAGCATGGATGAATTCGATATGGGCAAAAAAAGATGCCCGTCTCGACCGGATGCTTAACGGTACACCGGCAGGCGATCACACATCGCCTTAACTCGATCACGGACTCCCCCCTTGACACCCTCATCGTCAAGGTTATCAAGCACGTCACAGATCAAGTGAGCGAGCTCAAGGCAGTCGCTTTCGACGAATCCACGGGTGGTGACAGCGGGCGTGCCGATCCGGATCCCCGAAGTTACGAATGGCGACTGCGGGTCGTTCGGCACAGCATTCTTATTCACCGTAATGTGCGACTCACCAAGTGCGGCATCGGCCGCTTTTCCTGTAATTCCTTGAGCAACTAGATCTACGAGCATCAAGTGATTATCTGTTCCACCCGAAACGATTTTGAAGCCGCGTTCGACGAAGACCGAAGCCATCACCCGAGCATTTTTCACAACTAGCTCTTGGTAGGTCCTAAATTCTGGTTCCATCGCTTCTTTAAATGCCACAGCCTTTGCGGCGATTGCATGCATTAGTGGTCCGCCCTGCATCCCAGGAAACACAGCCGAATTCAGTTTCTTGTGGAGGACTTCGTCATCCTGACCTGACAAGATCAAGCCCGACCGGGGGCCACGTAATGTCTTATGTGTTGTGGTTGTGACCACATGTGCGTACGGGATGGGTGACGGATAAACACCGGCCGCCACAAGGCCCGCGATGTGGGCCATGTCAACCAAAAAATATGCACCAACATTATCAGCGATTTCCCGCATCTTAGCCCAATCAACCACACGAGAGTACGCCGAGAAACCACCAAGAATTAGCTTGGGCTTATGTTCCTCAGCAAGATCAGACATCTGGCCGTAATCCATGTAACCGTCAGCATCGATACCGTACTGAACCGCGTTATAGACCTTGCCCGAGAAGTTGACAGATGCGCCGTGTGTCAAGTGGCCACCATCCGCCAGTGACATACCAAGAACCGTATCGCCGGCCTGCATCAGCGCGAGATATGCTGCCGCGTTGGCTTGCGAACCGGCATGAGGTTGCACATTCGCGTATTCCGCCCCAAAAAGCTGCTTTACGCGATCAATGGCTAACTGCTCTACCACGTCCACATGTTCACAACCCCCGTAGTACCGCTTACCGGGGTAACCCTCTGCATATTTGTTCGTAAGAACTGAGCCTTGCGCCTCTAGCACCCTAGGACTCGCATAGTTCTCTGAGGCAATCAGCTCAACGTGATCCTCTTGTCGTGTAGATTCATACTTTAACGCCTCACACAAAGCTTCATCGTAGACTGAGATTGATGAATTCATGTCGAACATTTACGCTCACTCCTGTTACCTAATCATTTTGAGAGATCTATCGTTAGGTCACTGCTAACGGCTGCGGTCCTTTCCTGCCCGCTACACGATTGCGTGCTTTGAAGCGGCCCACGATTTTAGTTACGATTTTGTGGATTCGGGTTAACCCCCGACGCCAGTACACTAACAAAAAGTGAACATAAAATGAAAACGTTTGATTCCAAGGTTACGCTCAAGGGCTGGTCGATAGAGATCACACCAAAAGAAACTAAGACTATCAGTTGTTTCTCAGCGTTTCTCGAAGAGGGTACCAAAGTTAACGTTACTAGCCTGCCAAAGACGTCCGTCCGAGACACCCTCGCAGCGGTTGAGAAATTGAAACACGACGGCATGAATCCGATACCACACATCACCGCCCGGACCATATCCGACGAAGGTGACCTAGCGAGCATCGTGGAAAAATATGCAGACCTTGAGATCTCAGAGGTCNTNATCATCGCTGGCNNCAAGGATCAAGCTNCTGGCCGCTTNTCAAGTTCTNCAGAACTCATCAGCTCTGGTGTATTTGANCACTTTGGTATCGTTAACATCGGAGTAGCAGGTCATCCCGAGGGNTCTCCTGACATCACANAANANCAACTCCAGGACGCTCTCGATCAAAAAAATNACCTCGCCNTATCNCGAGATCTGAATATTTTTCTGGAGACTCAATTTTGCTTCGATGCACANANGATAATCAATTGGGAAAAGGCAATNCGNGACCGNGGTAACTCGCTGCCAATCCGNGTNGGTGTTGCNGGNCCNACGAAATTACTTTCACTAATCAATTTTGCNNTNAAGGCTGGTGTNGGACCCTCATTAAAATTTCTGATCAACGANCGGGACAAGCTGACCAAACTTGTAAATTCATACGANCCCACCGAGCTAATTTNTTNNCTAGCCCCACAATTTTCNCCCNNNGCTAACACGTGCTTTGAATCGNTCCACTTCTACGCNTTTGGCGGTTTTCGNAAAACCGCNNAATTCGCGCAAGAATTATTCAAATAGNGTTTAAGCCGTTAAACAGACACCCTNNNTACTCAGNCNGAGTTCGNTTATCGGCGCGAAATTAATTGACTCCACAAAAAGTTTTCCTGCAAAGTCGACAAAAAAAGAGGAGCNACCATGACAATCTCCCTTTCAATNGGTCCACAGAACCGAAANAGTCCTTTTTTCAAGTCNACGTTACAGGATGGGNTNACNTCGGCTAGCNTCTATAACCACATGTATTTNCCGACCAGTTNCGGTGATAGATCCGCGGAGTATGATCGATTATTGAANGGGGTGGCTATGTGGGATGTCAGCATAGAACGGCAAGTTGCCTTNANAGGCAGGGATGCAGTCAAGCTTGCGCGGTATCTCACAGGCAGAAATCTGGNCGACNTACAGATCGGTCAAGGTAAATACATTCCACTNTGCGATTACCNNGGGAGACTCATNAANGATCCTATCCTTCTCCAAATTTCAGAAGACGAAATTTGGTTATCAATAGCAGANAGTGATATCAAATTATGGGTATCNGGAATCGCTGACTCCCTTGAATATCGTGTCGATGTTTTCGAACCTGACGCCTCACCACTCGCGGTCCAAGGACCNCTNGCGACNCCCTTNATTGCCGANTTNTTTGGNNAGTGGNTCCATGATCTCAAATTTTTTGGTTTNNAGNAAACAAAGTTNAAGGGTATCCCAGTGATTTTGGCCANATCCGGTTGGTCGAAACAGGGAGGCTTTGAAATCTATCTGCTCGATAACAATCTGGGAGAAAGCTTATGGGCCGAGGTTAANAGNGCGGGGGCAAAATATAATATNGGTCCNGGNGCNCCAAACTATGTCGAACGACTGGAAAGTGGGCTNCTCTCCTTCAGAACCGACTGTGACGANCNNAGTAACCCGTTTGAGTTTGGNCTTGGTCGTTTTATTGACCTCGATCAAAANCAGGAGTTTATTGGCAANGCGGCACTNCAAAAGATCAAGCAGACCGGTGTAAAGCGAGACTTTNTTGGNCTCCGGNTNGANGGACCAANGTTTANTTCACCCCCCGAGGACANGTCTTCAATCTACNCNGACGACAACTACGTCGGTTACGCATCCGCAGCGGCATACAGCCCAAGACTGAATTCCAATATCGCGGTCGGNGTTATAGACACCAGACACGCAATTGACGGNAACGAAGTAGTTGTTGACTTCTCNGACCATAAAAGAGNGGCACGNGTGACTCCGCTNCCGATGTTNAGGNAANGACAAAAATGACCACAGTAGATTCGATCAACANTAAATTTATGGNGCCGAGGGCTGCGAATCATGTCCCCCTNAGTCCTCTGTCNTTTATCAAGAGAACGGCGGCNGTCTATGGGAACAAACCNGCCACCACCTATAANGGGAAAACAANGACGTGGTCCGAGGTCTATGCACGCTGCTGCCTTTTNGCCTCTGCAGTAAAAAAANNNGGTNTCANGCGTGGTGAGGTTATAAGCGTTCTCGCCTTCAANACACCAGAAATGGTTGAGTTNCAGTTCGCNGTCGCGATGGCAGGGGGNGTATTGAATACCATAAACACCAGACTGGATANAGANACNATCGCTGGNATCATAGCGCACGCGGAGCCTGNGGTTATTGTCGTAGACGCCGAACTCACAGCGCAGCTAGAACTAGCACTAACCCAAATCAACANNAACGAAAAAAAACTAATNGTAATCCCGTGCCCCGAGCATGAAGCCTCCCGACANCACTTCCCANAAGAAGTTCTTTACGATGACTTNCTTNAAAGNGGAGACNCAGATGATNCATGGTCACTGCCAGAGAGTGAATGGGANGCNTACGGCCTGAACTACACCTCAGGTACAGGGGGCACNCCCAAAGGTGTNGTGATTCATCACCGTGGCGCATATCTGATGGCTATGGGAACAGTGCCTGCATGGGGNGTACCGCAGCATCCGGTNTATCTNTANACCGTACCAATGTTTCATTGCAACGGCTGGGGCCATGCCTGGCTGAATGCGCTGGTGGCCGGCTCAATTATTTGNGTAAAAAAAATTAGTGCCAAAATNATTTTCGANGCAATCAGCGAATATAGGGTCACACACTTTGGTGGTGCCCCGGTCGTGTTAGGTCTCTTGATCAACGCCCCANAGATTGATCAGAAGACNTTTAAGCATTCTGTTCAAGTCATGACAGCAGGTGCACCGCCACCACCNGCGGTTCTTGAAAAGGTCGAACAGTTAGGGATGGAGATCATGCAGGTCTATGGCTTNACTGAGACNTTTGGTCACATAATGCACTGTGCCTGGAACACAGACTGGGATGANCTAGATTTTGGTGAACNGGCNNCTATAAAAGCCCGTCAGGGTGTCCAATTCACTCACACCGAAGAAACAGAAGTACTTNGGCTAGCAGACAACCAGCCGGTCCCACANGACGGGAAAACTCAGGGCGAAATTGTGATTAGATCNAACACCTTGATGAAGGGTTATCACAAAGATGAGGCAGCAACAGAGGCTGTNTTCAAAGACGATAAATTTTTCCGGACNGGAGANATCGCGGTCCGACATCCTGATGGATATATTGAAATCAAAGATCGCCTTAAAGATGTAATAATCTCGGGTGGAGAAAATATTTCGTCTGTAGAGGTGGAAAATGTTTTGTATCGCCTACAGGGGGTTGCATGTGCAGCGGTTGTAGCCAAGCCCAGTGAAAAATGGGGCGAGGTGCCTGTCGCCGTGATTGAGCTTAAGGCAGATACGGAATACTCGGAGATCGAGATAATAGACCATTGCCGTCGCGCCCTTGCTGGATTTAAGACCCCAAAGGAAGTCATATTCAGAGAAATCCCTAAGACTGCCACCGGTAAGGTTCAAAAATTTTTGTTACGCCAAGAACTCAATCCATGACGAATCTTGACGGGACACCAACCGTTACCAAACCGTCCTACACTTTCTGGATATTGTTTTACGGAATCATTTGTTCGAGTTGGCTACTGCTTTTCTTCATGTCGGCCACCGACAAAGTACCGGGCTCGACGTTTATCGAGGATTTCTGCGTATCAGCATCTGAGGCATCCATATTTCAGTTAACTGGAATGTGGAGTCTGATGATCGGAGCAATGATGCTTCCCTCCTTTTACAACTTCGTGGTCGTGCACCAAGATATCAGACGGCATGATCTGAAGCATACGACTCTGCTTACATCGGGTTACGTTGCTATCTGGGTGACGGTGGTCCCCCTAGCGAGCTTCACTCAGAAGTACTTCCTCGATCAGGACCTGATAGATCTGGACGGTAGAAGTCAGTCAATGTTTTTAAACGGTCTTCTTCTACTCATAGCCGGCGTATATCAATTCACAAAAATTAAAAACGCGTGTCTTACCGTCTGCTCATCCCCGATGCATTTTTTCTTGAGTCATTGGAAAGAAGGCTACACAGGCTCTTTCTGGATGGGAGCACACTTGGGGACAGTCTGCGTTACTTGTTGTTGGGCTCTCATGCTTCTAGCATTTGTGGGCGGCGCGATGAATATGCTCTGGATGGCTGGTTTAACATCCATCATGATTATCGAGAAACAAGGCCACCTGAGCGAAAAATTCTCTGGACTGGTAGGGACGACACTGATAGGTGCCGCCTCGATCACTCTCGTTCTCTCAATCTTTTTGGAGGTAATGATATGAGCACAGAATTCCCACCCTGGCACATAAAGGGAGAACTGATTCTCAACTGTAACTGCACGGTCTTTTGTCCATGCGTTATTAGCTTGGGGGCGCACTATCCCACAGAGGGTCACTGCCAAGCATGGCTGGGTGTCGATATCCACGAAGGACGCTTCGACAACGAGGATCTAAACGGCCTCAAAGTGGCGATGCTTCTCGATATACCGGGTCGAATGTCTAGAGGGGATTGGAANGCTGGAACATTTATTGATCAAAGAGCATCNGCTNCCGCATACGAGGGCCTCAGCCAGATCTTCNGCGGCAAAGNGAAAGGAACTACTCACCTTTTTTCTCTGCTAATCAGTGAGCATCTNGGTACCTCTCGGGAGCNGATCGAGTTCAAAACAGAAAAGCAAGTTCGAAGCCTCACGGTAGGAAAAAAAATCATTGGAAGTGTTGAGCCAATAACGGGGGCCGACGAAAATCAGGCTGTTTCCGTAACAAACACAAACTACTGGATGGGTCCAGACATTACGATATCAAAGGCTCTGAAAGGCAGAGTCAGAGCGTTCGGTAGGGTCTGGGACTTCGAAGATCGAAGCGCAGAAATATGTCAAATCAACTGGAGCGGTCCGTAAAAATTTCCGCTCCGCGGGATATCCTTCTTATCATCGCCGGCCTTGGCATCTTGACTTGATTGAGAGGTTTTTAACGGTGATAATAATTGCTCCTCGCAATTTACTTTGCGACCATCTCAGCGGGAGAGAGCACTAAAGTGCCGCCGAAGGAGCAACCGACTCGGAAACTCTCAGGCAAAAGGACCGCTCTGGTGAATGAGGAATCTGGAAAGAAGCAACCGCTCACCGAAGGAGAAAGGGGTCATACCTGAATCTCTCAGGTCAATGACAGATGGGTCATGCGAAATAGCCTGAAAGGAGCATGCATGGCGGATCTACACTCGTTGGTTTTGGAATCATTCCACACAGAACAAGGAGCGAAATTTGGCCCATTCGCTGGCCATAAGATGCCCATTCAGTATTCCCTCGGAGTCAAGGGCGAACATATTCACACCCGGGATTCTGTTGGTCTCTTTGATGTCTCACATATGGGTCAACTTTTGATCGAGGGGAGCGGAGCGACAAAGGCTCTTGAACAATTGGTACCCGCAGCGCTTCAAGAAATGATTCCTGGTCAGATTAGATACTCGCAACTGACTCTTGATAACGGCGGCATCCTCGATGACTTAATGCTGACACGATGGCACGATGAAATTTGGGGTCTAGTGGTTAATGGTGCCTGCAAGTATGGAGACATGGACCACCTAAAAAAGTACCTTCCAGCAGAAGTGAGTATACGCTATTTGGATAATTATTCCTTAATAGCTGTCCAAGGGCCCAAAGCCCGTCGCATTCTTTCTGAACTGATTCCCGAGGCAGAGAAACTTATATTCATGCGTTCAACTCAAACGTCTTGGAACGGCCATTACATCACGCTGTCGTGCTGCGGCTACACAGGCGAAGATGGTTATGAAATCTCGATTGCTAAACAATTTGCGCGCGAATTGGCCGAAGCACTCACTGAATTAAATGAGACCGCTTGGGTTGGTTTAGGCGCTCGAAATTCACTGCGGCTTGAGACGGGTCTGTGCCTATACGGGAACGATCTGACCACCGACACGACACCAATCGAGGCTGATCTTCTGTGGTCAATCCAAAAACGGCGCAGGATAGATGGCGGGTTTTTGGGCGCCGAGATAATTCTCAAACAGATCGCAGACGGATCACCTCGAAAGCGAGTCGGGATTAAGCCGGAAGACGGAAGAACTCCGTTAAGGGAACACACGATACTGAAAAATATCGCTGGCAGCATGGTTGGAGAAATTACTTCTGGAGGTTTTGGACCGACGCATAATGGACCGGTAGCTATGGGTTACGTGTCACAGAATTTGAGTGCACTCGGTACAGAATTAGTAGCAGAAGTTAGAGGCAAAGACCTTCGTTGCGCCGTCTGCGATCCAATCTTTGTCAAGCAACGCTACATAAGGAATCTAAGCCATTAAAAGGATTATTTTATGACTGTCAAATATACTCGCGAACACGAATGGATCCGTATCGAGGGCGATACAGCGACTGTCGGTATTACTTTCTACGCGCAAGAACAACTCGGTGATGTCGTCTTTGTGGAATTACCTGAAGCCGACACCGCAGCAGATCAAGGCGCAGAAGTCGCGGTAGTAGAATCTGTTAAGGCCGCAAGTGACATCTACGCCCCGGTCACCGGGACCATCATTGAATCCAACGCAGAACTGTCAGACCGGCCGGAACTGGTCAACGAGGATCCAGAGAACGATGGCTGGTTCTTCAAAATGAATTTAAGCGATACATCAGAACTCGAAGATCTGCTCGATGAAACTGATTATCAGGCCTTTATCCAGGAAGAATTGTAAGAGGTAAATTGCGTGAAGCAGGAAATGATATTTCGCGATCGTCATATCGGCCTATCTGAGGATGAACGAGCAGTGATGCTCGAAACTCTGGGTCTGAATTCGATGAATGATTTGGCCACCAAAGTGGTGCCAGAGAATATTCGAAAAATGACACCGATGGTAATTCCTGAGGCGGTGTCGGAGGTCGAAGCTCTCGCGAATCTAAAAGCAATCGCAAAGAAAAATCAGGTAGTCCGTTCACTGATCGGACAGGGCTATTGCCATACGCTTACACCGGCTGTCATTCAGCGCAATGTTCTCGAAAATCCCGCCTGGTATACGGCGTATACTCCATACCAACCAGAAATTTCTCAGGGTCGACTTGAGGCTGTTTTTAACTACCAGACGATGGTCGTTGAACTCACCGGAATGGCTGTCGCTAATGCCTCCCTGCTTGATGAGGGAACGGCCGCTGCTGAAGCGATGACACTGTGCGCACGGAGCTCAAAGTCCAAGTCGAAGCGGTTTTATGTTGCCACCAACGTGTTCTCCCAAACTCTGGCCGTTATCAGGACACGAGCAAAACCTCTTGGCTATGAAATTATTGAGTTTGATCCACAAGACCCACCCTCGTTCACGGATGCCTTTGGCTTGATCACTCAATACACGGGTAAAGACGGATCGATTACAAACATCAAACCATTGATTGAATCTGCGAAAACACAAGGAATCCTTACAATCATTGCAGCCGACATCCTAAGTCTCACGATACTTGAGGCGCCCGGACACTTGGGTGCGGATATCTGTCTAGGTTCAACACAACGCTTCGGTGTACCGATGGGTAATGGAGGACCGCATGCCGCCTTCTTCGCGGTCGCAGACAGACTAAAAAGACACATTCCCGGCCGTCTCGTCGGTCAGTCGATTGACTCCGAGGGCCGTCATGCGTTCCGCTTGACACTGCAAACACGCGAGCAACATATCCGTCGCGAAAAGGCCACCAGCAATATCTGTACTGCGCAGGTATTACTCGCCAATATCGCAGGATTTTATGCGTGCTATCACGGACCCGATGCTTTAACGGCGCAGGCTATGCGGGTTCATCAGCTCGCTTCACGACTCCATTCTGGGGTCATGGCCGCCGGTCAGATGGTAAACCAGACGTTCTTTGACACTATCTCAATTCGAGTGGATAACGCAGACGAGACCCTAGCTGCAGCACTCGCATCTGGGTTCAACATTTTTAAAGCAAACGAGACAACGGTCTCAGTTTCATTCGATGAGGCTTCGACTGAGACAGAATTAGAAAAGCTCGCTCACGTATTCGGTATCTCGCCCGGGGCTCCGGAATCCGATATCCCACCATATGCGATGAGACACACGGGATTCATGAGCCAAGAGGTATTCAATACGTATCACTCCGAAACCGAAATGATGCGTTATTTGCGTAGATTGGCAGACCGTGATCTAGCTCTCGATCGAGCCATGATTCCATTAGGATCTTGTACCATGAAACTCAACGCAGCCTCAGAGATGACCCCAGTTACCTGGCCTGAATTCGCCAACATACATCCGTTCGCACCGGCCTCCCAACGACTTGGTTACCAGGAAATGATTGAAAACTTGAATGATTGGCTTTCCGAAATAACAGACTACGCTAGTATCTCGCTACAGCCCAACTCTGGCGCGCAGGGGGAATACGCCGGACTTCTAGCCATTCAGGGTTACCATGAGTCACGTGGTGAAGGTCATCGCAAGATTTGTCTTGTCCCCTCCTCTGCACACGGTACTAACCCAGCCTCAGCCCAGATGGTGGGTCTCGATGTGGTGGTGGTTGGTTGTGATCAAGACGGCAATATCGACCTCAACGATCTCAAGACAAAGGTAGAGAATCACGGAACTAATGTATCTTGCCTGATGATAACCTACCCATCTACACACGGAGTATTCGAGACCGAGGTCCAGGAAGTCTGTTCAGTCATCCATGCCGTGGGTGGTCAGATTTACTTGGATGGAGCAAACCTAAATGCACAAGTTGGACTTACCAGTCCGGGGATCGTTGGTTCTGACGTTTCTCACCTGAATCTTCACAAGACCTTCTGTATCCCACATGGAGGAGGCGGGCCAGGAGTTGGCCCAATTGGGGTTGCTGAGCACTTGCGACCGTTTATGCCTGGGCATCCTGACTTCGAGGGAGATCACCCGGTCGGGCCTGTGTCGGCGGCACCATACGGTTCCGCATTGATTCTTCCAATCTCTTGGATGTACATCCGTATGATGGGCCCAGATGGCCTGACAGCAGCGACAGAAAACGCAATCCTATCGGCCAACTACGTGGCGAAACGGCTCTCGCACCACTATCCGATTCTCTATACTGATCCTAAAGGATTTGTCGCACACGAATGTATCGTTGACACCCGTGTTGTCAAAGAAAGTACGGGGGTTACGGTTGATGATATCGCAAAACGCTTAATCGATTATGGATTTCATGCACCAACGATGAGTTGGCCAGTCTCTGGAACATTGATGATCGAGCCAACGGAAAGCGAACCCCTAAGTGAGCTTGATCGATTTTGTGATGCCATGATCTCAATCCGGAAAGAAATCACTTTGATCGAAAACGAAGATGAATCCGCCGAGGACTCCATATTACGTCACGCCCCATACACTGTAGAAGCAGTAACGGCTGATCACTGGAATCATCGATTCTCACGACAGGAGGCAGCGTTTCCCCTAGTCTCATTGAAAAAGGATCGCTACTGGCCACCAGTGGGTCGGATTGATAATGTATACGGTGATCGAAACCTAATTTGCAGTTGCCCACCACTTTCTGGGTACGCAGATATGCCAACGGAAGCCGCATGACAGGAAACAACTCGCGCTCAAGGAGCGGGGATAAAATAATCAATGCAGTCGGTGTCAAGGCCATTAAAAATGGTCAGAAACGTCGATCGGATGAGCAGGCACCGCGCGGTGATAAACCGAGTTGGCTACGATTTGTTAGCCCGGGAGGACAAGGCTACCAAGACGTTAAAAAAATCGTCCGGACCCACGGCCTCTCCACCGTATGCGAAGAAGCAATGTGCCCCAATATCGGTGAGTGCTGGAGTGCCGGAACCGCAACCATCATGCTCATGGGATCAGTATGCACCCGGGCCTGTAAGTTCTGTGCCGTTGATACCGGCAACCCAAAAGGTTGGATTGATTTGCATGAGCCACAGAATACAGCTGAATCTGTCGCCTTAATGGGTCTTAGATATGTGGTCCTAACTAGCGTAAATCGGGACGATCTCGATGACGGCGGGGCAAACCACTTCGCTGCCACGGTGCGCGCAATCAAACAAAAAAATCCCGACACCGCAGTCGAGGCCTTAACGCCCGACTTTCAGGGAATTATGTCGGATGTTGAGACTATAATCGACTCGGGGCTCGAAGTGTTTGCTCAGAACGTAGAGACAGTCAAACGACTTACGCACCCGGTGAGGGACCCTCGTGCAAGTTATCAACAAACCCTCGATGTTTTATATCACGGGAAAAAACATAGACCCGAAGTACTGACCAAAACCAGTTTGATGCTGGGCCTCGGCGAAACTGAGGACGAAATCAAACAAGCCATGGACGACATGCGTAAGCATAGCGTGGATATCGTTACCCTCGGCCAGTATTTGAGACCAACAGTTAATCACCTACCGATCGATCGGTATGTCACCCCCTAGCAATTCGACCTCTATCGAGAGTGGGGTCTTGAACGTGGATTTCTTGAAGTCGTATCAGGACCAATGGTTCGTTCAAGTTACCGTGCCGAGCGGGCGCTTTTGAAAAATAACGCGGGAATTTCGAATGCCGAAAGTGAACAAAACACCATCCCCTTAAAGCGGTTATGAGACCAACAATACTCGCCCTAATTATTATATTAACTGGACTGACAGGATGTCAGAACCCCATTAGGGACCCGATCGATTCAGTCGTACAAGTAGTCACAGACCCAAGAAAAGAAATTCAAAAAGGGCAACGCCAGTACCCATTTGCTCTCGCACAA
>PAWX01000047.1 GCA_002714245.1 Gammaproteobacteria bacterium
TTGTTACCAACGAGCGCACGCTGCAATCTCTCGAACGTTGCCGCTTCGATGATGCGGATCTCGTCGTCTAAATCCTTGCGGATTTGCGTTAACTGCGCCTGCTCGATATCTTTGGCTCGCTCGTCCTTCTCAACGCCGTCTCGGGTAAACACCTGCACGTCGATTACAGTGCCTTTAACACTGCTGGGAACACGCTGTGACGTGTCTTTCACGTCCGAGGCTTTTTCGCCAAAAATCGCCCGAAGCAGTTTCTCTTCCGGGGTCAACTGGGTTTCGCCCTTCGGAGTCACCTTGCCAACGAGAATGTCGCCGGCGCCAACTTCGGCGCCGATGTAAACGATGCCAGACTCATCCAGCTTGGACAGCGCGCCTTCGCCGACGTTGGGGATATCACTGGTGATTTCCTCTGGCCCCAGCTTGGTATCTCGAGCGATACAGGTCAGCTCCTGAATGTGGATGCTGGTGAATCGATCTTCTTTGACAACGCGCTCAGAGACCAAAATGGAATCTTCGAAGTTGTAGCCGTTCCAAGGCATGAACGCGATGCGCATATTTTGACCCAAGGCCAGTTCACCCATGTCGATAGATGGGCCGTCGGCAAGTATATCGCGGGCTCTAATCACGTCACCGGGCTTAACCAATGGTCGTTGGTTAATACAGGTATTCTGATTGGAGCGGGTGAATTTCGTCAGGGTATAAATGTCTACGCCCGCATCGCCGGATTCGACTTCTGCGTCAGCTACGCGAATCACGATGCGACTAGCATCAACACTGTCAACTACGCCGCCGCGTTTAGCGATCACGCAGACCCCAGAATCTAGGGCAACGCTGCGCTCCATCCCTGTGCCAACAAGAGGCTTTTCGGCGCGCAGAGTTGGCACGGCCTGCCGCTGCATATTCGAGCCCATGAGAGCTCGGTTAGCGTCATCGTGTTCCAAGAAGGGAATCAACGACGCTGCCACCGACACAACCTGTTTTGGTGAAACGTCCATAAAGTCGACGTTGTTTGACGTCGTACGGGTGAACTCATTCTGATGACGCACGTCGATCAGTTCTTCAGCGAACTTACCCTTCGCATCCAGCGGCGCGCTTGCCTGTGCGATCACATACTGAGCCTCATCAATCGCTGATAGAAATTCCACATCCTTGGTCACCACACCATTAATGACGCGATGATAAGGCGACTCTAAGAAGCCATATTCATTGGTTCGCGCGTAAGTGGCCAAGCTATTGATCAAACCGATATTTGGCCCTTCAGGCGTCTCAATGGGGCACACCCGGCCGTAGTGCGTTGGGTGCACGTCGCGCACTTCGAAACCTGCGCGCTCTCTCGTCAAACCACCGGGCCCGAGTGCTGATACGCGACGCTTGTGCGTAACTTCTGACAGCGGATTGTTCTGATCCATAAACTGCGACAACTGCGAGGACCCGAAGAATTCCTTAACAGCAGCTGCAACAGGCTTAGCGTTGATCATATCCTGTGGCATTAATCCTTCAGATTCTGCAAGACTCAGGCGCTCTTTGACCGCCCGCTCTACGCGGATCAATCCCACTCGAAATTGATTCTCAGCCATCTCCCCAACAGATCTAATACGTCGATTGCCCAGGTGATCGATATCATCAACCGTTCCCTTACCATTACGAATATCAATCAGTGTTTTCAATACGTCGACGATGTCGTCGCGTGACAGTGTTCCTTCACCCTCGGTTTCTTCGCGCCCCAGGCGGCGATTGAATTTCATGCGGCCTACGCCGGATAGGTCGTAACGATCATTCGAGAAAAATAGGTTACCGAATAGGTTTTCCGCCGACTCCTTGGTTGGCGGCTCGCCGGGCCGCATCATGCGATAAATTTCTACCAATGCCTCGAGGCGATTGGAACTGGGATCTACGCGCATAGTGTCGGAAATAAAGGGTCCACAATCGAGATCATTCGTGTAGATCGTTTCAAAGCTCTTCACTTTGAGCTCGAACAGCTTCTCGATAACTTCTTCGGTGATGATGGAATTACAGGGAATTGCGACTTCACCGGTAGATTCATCAATAATGTCTTTCGCAGTCACCTGCTCCAGTAGATAATCCCTAGGCACTGCAAGTTTTTTCAGACCGCTGTCTTCAATCAAGCGGACATGTCTTGCAGTAATTCGGCGACCAGTCTCGACAATGGTCTTGCCGTTAGGTCCAACAATATCAAAACTTGCCACTTCGCCTCGCAAACGCTCGGCAATCAACGTAACGGCAACATCTTCGCCTTTGATCGAGATCGTATTGGTGTTGAAGAAGGTCTCTAGAATTTCTTCGCTGGAATACTCCAAGGCACGCAGGATGATCGACGCAGGTAGTTTGCGGCGGCGGTCGATACGCACGAACACTGCGTCTTTAGGATCAAACTCAAAGTCCAACCATGATCCACGGTATGGAATTACCCGAGCGTTATACAGGAGCTTGCCAGAGCTGTGNGTCTTACCCTTGTCATGGTCAAAGAAAACGCCTGGCGAACGGTGAAGCTGCGACACNACTACACGCTCGGTGCCGTTTATGACAAATGTGCCGTTTTCCGTCATGAGCGGAATTTCGCCCATGTANACCTCTTGCTCTTTAACGTCNTTGACTTTCTTACTGGAAGATTCTTTGTCGTAAATAATCAGTCGTACTTTGACGCGCAGCGGTGCGGCATAGGTAATGCTGCGAGAGACACACTCTTTGACGTCAAAGATTGGCTCACCAAGTTGGTAGTCGACATACTCCAACTCAGCACTGCCAGAATAGCTGACAATTGGAAAGACAGACTTGAACGCCGCGTGCAGGCCAGACTCCGCGCGATCTTCTGCACCAGTGCCCACTTGCAAAAATTTGCTGTAAGAGTCGGTTTGGATTGCCAACAAATAGGGCAAATCCATCTTTTCGGCTAATTTGCCGAAATCCTTCCGAATACGCTTCCTCTCGGTAAAGCTGTAAGCCATGCGAACCTCCTACGTCGTGATCATCGGGTCCATCGTGTCTATTCAAACAAACACGGAATGCCGGCGTCGGGCTGTCGATTTTTTTCGACCACCCAACCCAACTAAGTTACGTCAACAAAAATGCAATCTGCAACGGAGCTACTTTAGCTCAACAGTAGCACCAGCTTCTTCCAACTGCTTTTGCATATCGTCTGCTTCGTCCTTACCAACACCTTCTTTAATCACAGAAGGAGCGTCATCGACCAGCGCCTTGGCTTCTTTCAAGCCTAGCCCAGTGATCGAACGAACAGCCTTAATGACGTTTACTTTTTTATCGCCAGCGGCAGAGAGCATTACGTCAAACTCGGCCTTCTCTTCGGCACCGCCCGCAGCGGCTTCGCCCCCACCGGCAGCAGGTGCTGCTACAGCAACTGCTGCTGCCGCCGAAACACCAAATTTCTCTTCCATATCGGAAATCAGCTCAACCACATCCATGACGCTCATTTCAGCGATAGCGTTCAATACATCTTCTTTTGACAATGACATGTCAGTTCTCCTAATTGTCTAAAGCAAACCTTAAGTTCTACCTGGGGGTTTACGCCTCTGCTTCTTTCTGTTCTTTGACCGCAGCCACCACTCGAACCAACTTGCCCGGAATCTCGTTCACGGTTTGCGTCAGTTTAATAATGGGTGCCTGCATTACGCTCATTAACATTGATCGCGCCCCGTCCAGCGTCGGTAGTTTGGCCACTCGATCAATTTGATCGGCTGGCAATAACTCGCCACCAATAGACAGGGCCTTGATATCAAGTTCCTCAAAGTCTTTTGCGTAGTCTTTCAGCAGCCTCGCCGCAGCGCCGGGATCCTCAGTAGAGAATGCCAGCAATGTGGGACCAACGAGAGCGTCATTAAGGCACTCAAAGTCTGTTCCCTCTACTGCACGCTTGACCAACGTGTTTCTAACCACGCGCAGATACACGCCTGTCTCACGCGCCTTCACGCGCAACTCGGTCATTTCTGCAACGGTCAGCCCACGGTAGTCGGCCAAGACTGCCGATAGAGCAGATGTAGCAGCATTGTTAACCTCAGCAACAATTTCTTGTTTCTGTTCAAGTCTTAATGCCACATCTTTCTCCTATTTGGCCGATCTCGAATATCTTGATCAGCCGTGTTTCACGCGGCGAGCCTCGTTCGCTTTAGCCCTCGCAGCCTGTTGGCCGTGAGTTCTTAAACTCTCGGAGACGAACAAAAGTATGTCTATCGCTAGATCACGCCTCTGTTCTTTCGCTACATAGAGCGACTCACCATCTGCGTAGGTAATTAAGCTGAGTTGCTGGGCAACAGAGCACCTACGGTTTTTGACGGCCAGAGACCAGTCAAACTGACCTCAACCTCCAAATTGCTCAAATAAATCTATACAGACTGCAGTGACGCTTGATCAATGGAAACACCGGGCCCCATCGTCGTAGATAATGTCACCTTCTTTAAATACACACCTTTGGCAGAGGCAGGCTTGGCCTTTCTTAGATCCGCCATCAAAGCCTCTACATTTTCTCGCACCTGCAGTGGCTCGAAGCCCACTTGACCCACGCTACCGTGAACAATGCCTGCCTTGTCAGTACGAAACTGCACTTGACCGGCTTTCGCATTCTTTACTGCAGTTTCCACGTCGGGTGTCACGGTGCCTGTTTTCGGGTTCGGCATTAGACCGCGAGGTCCGAGCACCTTGCCGAGTTGACCGACGATGCGCATGGCGTCAGGCGTAGCAATGACCACATCAAAATCCATTTGGCCGTTCTTGACGGTTTCGGCCAAGTCGTCGAATCCGACTAAATCGGCACCAGCAGCCTGCGCCTTTTCTGCGTTTTCTCCCTGCGCAAAAACAGCCACGCGAACTGCTTTACCGGTGCCATGAGGCAGGGTGGTAGCTCCACGGACCACTTGGTCAGATTTGCGCGGATCGACACCCAAATTCACTGAGATATCGAAGGACTCTTTGAACTTGGTGCCAGCCAATTCATTCAACAAGGCCACAGCCTCGTCTATGTCATAGGCCTTGTCTGCATCAATTTTATCTGCGATAGCGCGCATACGCTTACTGAGCTTGGCCACTTACACGCCCTCCACGTCGATACCAGACGCCCGGGCCGTGCCAGCAATAGTTCGCACTGCGGCATCCATATTGGCTGCCGTTAAATCTGGCATTTTCATTTTCGCTATTTCTTCTAGTTGTTCGCGATTTACCTTGGCAACTTTCACCGTATTCGGCGTCGCGGAACCCTTAGCGATGCCCGCAGCTTTACGTAGCAACACCGCAGCAGGCGGGGTCTTTGTGACGAAGGTAAACGAACGATCTGCGTAAACAGTAATCACCACAGGAATCGGAAGACCTTGCTCTACCGACTGCGTTTGCGCATTGAACGCTTTACAGAAATCCATAATGTTTACGCCATGCTGCCCTAGGGCAGGCCCAACAGGCGGACTGGGATTTGCTTGTCCCGCTGCTACTTGCAGCTTGATATAAGCCTCTACTTTTTTAGCCATCCGTTGCTCCTTGCGGGTACAAGCGCGAGGGTCTCAATTCCTCGCTCCCCGGGGTTAGGACCGTTTAGCGGCAAACTAAAGGGCCTGCTTTGTGACAAGGCAAATCCCATAGGACTCGCCGCTAACTATATTTCGTTCTCTTTCGGGCTGCTCTTCCGTCTCCGCTTCATCTTTGCCTAATTTGGCTCTGACAGCCTTCATTCATTTCGCCTTATGGCTAGCCCTTCTCAACTTGTCCGAAGTCCAATTCTACTGGAGTCGAACGTCCAAAAATCGTGACCGCCACGCGCAATCGACTCTTTTCGTAGTTCACTTCTTCGACAACACCATTGAAGTCGTTAAAAGGACCATCGGTAACGCGAACAATTTCCCCTGGCTCGAAAACCGTTTTAGGCGTCGCTTTTTCGCTACCCGCTGCAACCCTGTCCAGAATTGCTGCAGCCTCCTTAGGCGATAGGGGTGCGGGTTGATCCGCCTTGCCGCCTATAAATCCCATCACTCTTGGCGTTTCTTTCACCAAGTGCCAAGTATCGTCGTTCAATTCCATTTCTACTAGCACGTAGCCTGGAAAAAACTTCCGCTCGCTGCGGCGCTTTTGTCCGCCTCGCATTTCTACCACNTCTTCNGTGGGAACTAATATCTCTCCGAAATTTTCTTGATAACTNGAGAGATTTACCCGCTCTTGTAACGCCCGNGCAACATTCTTTTCAAACCCCGAGTAAGCATGAACGACGTACCAATTTTTCGACATCTTCAATTACCCGATGATCGAGCTGACTATCCAGCCCAGAAGGGAGTCTAACCCCCATAAAATAAGCGCAAATATCACGACCAAAAGAAGAACCACCATGGTCGTTTGCGTCGTTTCTTGGTTACTAGGCCAGACAACTCTGCGAACCTCGGTACGAGATTCCTTAAGCAAAGCCCATATTGCTTTGCCTCGCTCAGTTTGCAATGCAACCAAAATTGCTGCCGCTGCCGTCGTCAAAAGCCCTGCTACACGAACCAGCAGCATTTCGTCTTGGTAGTACCAGTTCGCAAAAACGCCGCCTGCCAAAAGGGCTGCGACAACCAACCACTTCAGCCAGTCAAGGGCTCCTGCTTTGTTTTCTGCGTTGGTACTCAAATCTATTCCCTAAAGATGCATGTTTGATCGCAGACTGCCACTACGATTTGTTTGTGCCGCCGTTCCCCGTGCATCCGCACGTGAAAAATGGCAGGCCAGGAGGGAATCGAACCCCCAACCTGCGGTTTTGGAGACCGCTGCTCTGCCAATTGAGCTACTGGCCTTTAAAGTCACTCCCACACTTGCGGGCCAATCAGCACCGAAACAACCTACTTGTAGAGAACCTCGATGTCGCGCTTATTCAGCGTTCTTGGCGCCTATCAGCACGCGTGCAGATACCTTCTTTACAAAGACAAGAAGGGAGCGATACCGCCCCCATCATGTTCATCTTGGAGCGTTTACCACCCCATTGTAGCTTGCCTGCTTAGTCAATGACCTTTGCGACGACGCCGGCGCCTACTGTACGACCGCCTTCGCGGATCGCGAAGCGCAAGCCATCGTCCATCGCAATCGGACAGATCAACTCAACAACCATCTTAATGTTGTCGCCAGGCATCACCATCTCAACACCCTCCGGCAGCTCACACGCGCCCGTTACATCCGTCGTGCGGAAGTAAAACTGCGGGCGATAGCCTTTAAAGAACGGCGTATGACGACCACCTTCATCCTTCGACAGCACATAAACCTCTGCCTCAAACTTCGTGTGAGGCGTGATCGCCCCCGGTACCGTCAGTACCTGCCCACGCTCAACCTCTTCGCGCTTCGTACCACGCAACAACACTCCAACGTTCTCACCAGCACGGCCTTCGTCCAACAGCTTGCGGAACATCTCCACACCCGTGCACGTCGTCTTCATCGTTTCCTTGATACCAACGATCTCAATCTCATCACCAACATTCACAATGCCACGCTCAACTCGCCCGGTGACTACCGTGCCCCGACCCGAGATTGAAAATACGTCCTCAATCGGCATCAAAAACGGTAGATCGACCGCGCGTTCTGGTTCTGGAATGTAACTGTCCAGCGTATCAACCAACGCCTTTACCGCCGTCGTGCCAAGCTCGTTGTCATCCTTACCTTCCAACGCCATCAAAGCGCTGCCCATGATGATCGGCGTGTCGCCTGGAAATTCGTACTGCTCCAGCAGATCGATCAATTCCATTTCAACCAGCTCTTTCATCTCTTCGTATTCTTCTGTGCCCACACCGCCACAGTCTTCTGCCAGCAGGTCGGCCTTGTTCAAGAACACAACAATCTTCGGTACACCCACCTGACGTGACAATAGAATGTGCTCTCGCGTCTGAGGCATCGGCCCGTCTGTTGCACCACACACCAAGATAGCGCCGTCCATCTGCGCAGCGCCGGTGATCATGTTCTTCACATAGTCCGCGTGTCCGGGGCAATCTACGTGTGCGTAGTGTCGGTCGTTACTCTCATATTCCACATGGCTGGTCGCAATCGTAATGCCGCGCTCACGCTCTTCCGGCGCATTATCAATCTGGGCGAAATCACGCATCTCTCCACCGTAAACTTCCGCACATACCCGCGTCAGCGCCGCTGTCAGCGTCGTCTTACCGTGGTCTACGTGTCCAATCGTCCCCACGTTTACGTGCGGCTTCTTGCGTTCAAATTTTTCCTTAGCCATTGAGAGCTCCTAATTTTTCAACCGGGGGACGAGTTACGTTGTTGAAAGGGTTTTAAGACGGTATTTGTTGCATGGGGCGACGCACACCCAATTTGTCCATAATGTTTTGCGGTACTTCGGTGTAATTCACAAATTCCATGGTGTAGGTTGCGCGACCTTGTGTGCGGCTGCGCAGATCCGTGGAATAACCAAACATTTCTGATAACGCCACCTCGGCGCGAACGACTTTGCCGGATGGACTCTCGTCCATACCAGAAATAAGTCCTCTACGACGATTGAGGTCACCTACCACATCGCCCATAAATTCTTCAGGCGTCACCACTTCAACGGTCATAACCGGTTCCAGCAGCGCTGGATTCGCGTCGAGCACGCCTTCACGCAACGCCATCCCAGCGGCAATCTTGAACGCCATTTCTGACGATTCAGTTTCGTGGGCGGAGCCGCCGATCAGAGTCGCCCGAATGCCCATTAGTCGGTGTCCGGCCAGGACCCCGTTGCGCATTTGTTCTCGGATGCCTTGCTCAATGGCGTCAATGTATTGCTTGGGAATATCATCTTCGGAACTTTCATTGATAAACTCATATGCGTATTGGCCATCTTGATCCTTTAGAGGTTCAATGCGCAGACGCACATGACCGTATTGGCCGCGGCCGCCAGCCTCACGAATAAACTGCGCTTCGCGCTCAATACTGTCGCGGATCGTCTCACGGTAGGAAACTTGAGGCTTACCAATGTTGGCCGCTACGCTGAACTCCCGCTTCATCCGGTCAACAATAATTTCGAGATGTAGTTCACCCATGCCAGAGATAATGGTTTGACCCGTATCTTTATCGGTCTCGACACGAAAAGAGGGATCTTCCTGAGCAAGTTTGGCCAGCGCCTGAGTGAGTTTGTCTTGGTCGGCTACAGACTTTGGCTCGACGGCTACTGCGATAACCGGTTCAGGAAACTCCATCCGCTCGAGGGTTATCGCATGTTCTTTCGCGCACAGGGTTTCACCGGTGGTGACATCCTTTAGGCCGATGACAGCGGCGATATCACCCGCACGCACTTCGTTGATTTCTTCGCGGTTATTCGCATGCATTTGCACCATGCGGCCAACGCGTTCGCGCTTACCCTTAATGGGATTTAGTACTTGGTCACCGGTTTTTAGCACACCAGAGTAAACCCGGAAAAACGTCAGCGTTCCGACAAAAGCATCTGTGGCGATCTTGAACGCCAGCGCCGCGAAAGGTGCATCGTCCTCGGCTTCGCGCCAGGCAACGGTGCCGTCCTTGAGCTCACCTTCTATGGCCTTTACTTCTGTTGGCGCAGGTAGGTAGTCGATCACCGCATCGAGCATGGCTTGCACGCCCTTATTCTTAAACGCGCTGCCGCAGGTCGCTAATACAATCTCATTTGCAAGCACCCGAGCGCGTAAACCCTGTTTGATTTCGACTTCCGAAAGCTCGCCGTTATCAAGATATTTTTCCATCAACTCGTCGTTGGCCTCGGCGGCAGCCTCGACCAATAGCTCACGCTGCTCTTCAGCGTGGGCCTGCAGGTCGGATGGAATGTCATTGCGCGCGATCGTTAACCCCTGGTCTTTTTCACTGAACGTAATAGCCTGCATCGCCAGCAGATCAATCACGCCCACGAAATTCTCTTCACTGCCCCAGGGCAACTGGATTGGCACCGGCTGGGAACCCAACCGATCTTTTATTTGCTCGAGCACGCGATCAAAGTCTGCGCCTTGGCGATCCATCTTATTAACAAAAACTAAGCGCGGAACGGCGTACTTGTCCGCCTGCCGCCAAACCGTTTCGGACTGCGGTTCGACGCCCGAGGTGCCGCAAAATACAACTACGGCGCCGTCAAGCACACGCAAACTGCGTTCAACTTCCACCGTAAAGTCAACGTGCCCGGGGGTATCGATGATATTGATGCGATGTTCGTCATGCTGCTTATCGCTGCCTGACCAGAAACATGTGGTAGCCGCCGAAGTGATGGTAATACCGCGTTCCTGCTCTTGCTCCATCCAGTCCATGACGGCAGCGCCGTCATGGACCTCGCCTATCTTGTGGGAGATTCCGGTATAGAAGAGCACACGCTCGGAAGTGGTCGTTTTACCCGCATCCACATGGGCGACGATGCCTATATTGCGGTAGCGATGTATAGGCGTGGTGCGGGCCATAGAACATACTGCTGCGTTGAGTGGGCGCCTCGCTTAGTAGCGGTAGTGTGCAAAGGCCTTATTCGCTTCGGCCATACGGTGCGTATCTTCACGCTTCTTCACTGCGCTACCGCGACCATCTGCAGCGTCCATGAGTTCGCCAGCCAGACGTGCAGCCATTGATTTTTCGCTGCGTGATCGCGCGCTGTCGACAAGCCAACGCATGGCTAGGGCGTTACGCCGCGATGGGCGAACCTCAATAGGCACTTGGTAAGTAGCGCCGCCCACCCTACGGGATTTCACCTCGACCATAGGCGCGATGGCATCCAACGCTTTTTCAAATACTTCGACTGGGTCGGCACCGTCACGAGCGCTGACACGATCTAAGGCGCCGTAGACGATGCGCTCAGCAACGGCTTTTTTGCCACTGACCATGACATGGTTCATGAATTTCGCAATCACTTGATTGTGGAATTTGGGATCGGGAAGGACTTCCCGCTTGGCAACAACTCTACGTCTTGGCATGGTTTTCTCCTTGCTTCAGGTGTCCCCTGAGTGGTTCAGGGCCTTACTGAGAACAGTTTAGCTTTTGTAATTCTATTTCGGTCGCTTGGCACCGTACTTGGAACGACCTTGACGACGGTCAGCAACGCCAGAGGTATCCAGCGATCCGCGGACTGTGTGGTATCGCACACCAGGCAAATCTTTCACCCGGCCACCGCGAATAAGTACAACGGAGTGCTCTTGCAGGTTGTGCCCTTCCCCGCCGATATATGATGTTACTTCATAACCGTTGGTCAAGCGGACACGACACACTTTGCGCAGTGCGGAGTTCGGTTTCTTTGGTGTTGTCGTATATACCCGTGTACAAACGCCACGGCGCTGCGGGCAGGCCTGTAGTGCCGGTACGATATTTTTAACAACTTTGCGCTTACGCGGCTTTCGAACTAACTGGCTAATTGTTGCCATCGACTGAAGATCTCCTTTCGATCTGTCTTTCTCCTTTTGTCAGCACTAAGAACAACGCTGACTCAAACCGCCCCTCGCCCACTTCGTGCTGCTTTTAGGGGCGGGCATTCTAATCGCGCGCCTGAGGTTTAACAAGGCCAACCAACAAGGTCGTCCATATCCTACTGAGCTATTGAGACTCCTGCGCTGAAAGCGCTTCACTGAGCGCCCGTTCGATTTCGTCCACAGTCACGGAATCCGTTTCCATAAGATCTTCTTCTCGCTGGCGTTTGCGATCGGCGTGATAGCTCAAACCCGTTCCCGCAGGTATCAATCGTCCGACAACGACGTTTTCCTTCAAACCGCGCAGATGATCCTGCTTGCCTGTGACTGCCGCTTCTGTAAGCACGCGTGTCGTTTCTTGGAATGACGCTGCGGAGATAAATGACTCCGTTGCAAGCGATGCCTTAGTGATGCCTAGCAGCAAGCGCTGGTATTCCGCTGGCGCCTTGCCATCGGCCTCAAGAGCCTTGTTAATCTCACGCAAGCCAATGTGTTCCAACTGTTCGCCTCGAATCAATTCCGAATCACCCGAGTGCGTAATTTCCACTTTGCGCAGCATTTGACGACAAATAACCTCGATATGCTTGTCGTTAATTGTCACACCCTGCAGGCGGTAGACTTCCTGAATTTCGTTAACAATGTATTTGGCTAACTCTTCCACGCCTTTTAAGCGCAAAATATCGTGGGCGCTGAAAGGCCCTTCACAGACGGTTTCGCCCCGCTCTACTTGCTCGCCATCGAAAACGCCAATATTACGCCACTTAGGAATAAGCGTTTCTACCGGATCGCCATCTGCCGGCGTTATGACCAACCGACGTTTGCCTTTGGTTTCCTTTCCAAAAGATACCGTGCCTGATGCCTCGGCTAGAATTGCAGGTTCCTTGGGCTTCCTAGCCTCGAAGAGGTCCGCGACCCGGGGTAGACCACCAGTAATATCGCGTGTCTTTGAACCTTCTTGTGGGATCCTGGCGATGATGTCACCGACACCAATTTTTCCGCCATCTTCCATATTGAGGATCGCGTTGCTGGGCATGAAGTAATTGGCTGGTACCTCGCTGCCTGGCAAATTCACCGCATTGCCCTTCGCGTCATTCAAACGCACCGCAGGACGCAAGTCCTTTGCGGCGCTAGGACGGTCCTTGGGATCGAGCACGCTAATGTTGGTAAGGCCGGTAAGATCGTCAGTCTGACGATTCATCGACAACCCTTCTTCCATTTCAACAAAGGTCGCTGTACCAGCCACCTCGGCAACAATCGGGTGCGTATGCGGATCCCATTGCGCAATAACTTGGCCTGCTTCTATTCTTTCTCCCTCGGAAACGGAGATGACAGCACCATAAGGCAATTTGTACCTCTCGCGCTCACGACCCAGATCATCTGCAACTGCGATTGCACCAGATCGGGAAATCGCGACCAGTTCGCCCGAGTCGCGCTCCACTGTCTTCAAATTGTGCAGACGGATTGTGCCGCCGTGCTTAACCTGAATGTTATCCACCGCAGTTGCACGAGATGCAGCACCACCAATGTGGAAGGTGCGCATGGTAAGCTGAGTGCCAGGCTCGCCAATCGACTGAGCTGCGATAACACC